>PWIP01000068.1 GCA_003560355.1 Candidatus Dojkabacteria bacterium
CTTTTGTAAAGTTCCCTTCTATGTTTAGAGCTTTTGCGTGTCTAACTGCTCTGCGAATTAATCTGCGCAAAATATATTCTCTCTCTGTCCTCCCTGGTGTAATGCCGTCCATAATAATCCAAGTTGCTGCTTTTATGTGGTCTACTATGATTCTTTGTGAGCGAATATCTTCTTTTTGTGTTAAACTTTGGACTTTTTCTAGAATGGGATAATATATGTCCGTTTCAAAAACACTGTTTTTGTCCTGTAGAATTATGGCTAATCTGTCTAGTCCTCCACCAAAGTCTACATTATGTCTGCCTAGAGGCTTGTAAGAATTCCCTTCTTTTAAGTATTGCATCAAAACATTATTTCCAATTTCTAAATACTTACCACAATCACAACTTATGTGGCAATCCTCACCACAACTTTTTTTACCTGTATCATAGAAAATCTCTGTACAAGGGCCACATGGTCCACCTCCAGCTAATTCCCACCAATTATCTTTTTTCCCATAAGCCTGTATTCTCCCTCCTTTCCCAACTTTTGCTTCTATCCCTCTTTTTTTAAAAAGCTCTTCCCAAATTTTAATGGATTCTTCATCTCTAGGAGCATCATCATCTCCTTCAAAAACAGTTGCATATATTTTGTTTATATCTATTCCTAAATCATCAACAAAAAAGGAGATTGTTAAGTTAATTGCTTCTTTTTTGAAATAGTCATTCAAAGACCAATTGCCCAACATTTCAAAAGTAGTACAGTGTGCTTCATCTCCAACTTCCTCTATATCTATTGTTCTAACACATCTCTGGGAGTTTACAAGTTTCGTGCCAGCAGGGTGTTTTTCGCCCATAAGGAATGGTATTAGAGGAAACATTCCTGAATTAACAAACAATGTAGAAGGGTCATTTTCTGGTACTAAGGATGCGCTTGGTATTATGGCATGGCCATTGGTCGCAAAGAATTGCAAATATTTTTCTCTAATTTCTATATAGCTGAGTTCCTTCATACACCTTGAATAAAAAAAATTATTGGGTTGATTATTGCAAAATTATAAGGTTTTTTCAACTTTTTTTCTCAAAAGACTTTTTATATGAAGATTCCCCTTCTGGCTTTATAATAGTTATTTCTTCATAATCTTGTGGTTGATCCTTCTTCCAAGCGATATAGATTACCCATGGTATTGATAAAGCGAATATGACAAGTAGAGTTCCAACAGAAAAAATCATAAATGTGGTAATTGGGATTCCAAGGAAATTTTCTTCTGATAAATCTGGTTGTAGTGTGAAAGTCCATTCTCTGTCTATTGCATTACCCATTGAATCTTCAAAGTATATGTATACTCTGTATTCTCCTGTTTCAAGATTTTTTTCTGGCGTATATCTTAGAAGTATTTCGCCTTTGGATATTTGAACAAAATCTGCCTGTTTTGATAAATTAGAGTTATTCAATTTAAATACGACAGAATCTTCCTCTATGGTTGAATTATGCGAAGCTATTAAATTTGCAGAGATTGTTGTCCTAGGATTAGTAACATATGTATTCTCTCTTGGTAATATTTTAGCTATTTGAGGTTCTAGTAGGATGATTTCATTATCAAAGTCAAAATCAAAGTCAACGAGAGGGTACTTAGGTTCATCTCTTACTGGGATATCGGTGCTTTCTTGTCCAACACTAATTACCCAACTTTGAGCTGAGAGGTGCTTGTTATGTCCATCATGTACAAAAATATTTGCTAAATAGCTACCATCTCTGTCTGGTGTCCCTGAAAAACGTATTTTCAATCTTCCATCTTTTCCACTTTCAAGAACTGTTTTATTTAACCAATGTGCTCTTGGTGTGAATGAATAGTGATATTCTATTTGGTCTAAATCTCTGTCTGCAACTTCTAATGTGTATTCATAGGTTTCTTCTTTTGATAGTGCGCTGGAGCGTGGTTTAGCACTGTAATATGGGTCAGTCAAAAATTCTGGAGGATGATTCTCTTCTATGACATAAACGATTGTTTGTTCCCTGTCCATTTTACATTCATATGTCCCTGATGTTGTTTGTATTTCTCCATAGATATTTTGTTTGCCAAGTTGGTTTGGTGAAAAGGCGAATGTTTCAGAAATGTTTGCTGGAGTTTGTCTATATTCTTTTGAAAATAAATCTCCTGTATTTTTTTCATGTATTTTGATACTTTTAACCTTTTCTCTTTGTAGATAGGTATATACGTGAATCTGGTATTTATTATCTATCGCAAGAGTTCTAGAATTTACGTATGGGATATGTATTGTGCATGGAGAGGGCAAATATGTTTCTTCGTAGGCAAGATGCCTTATGTCAAAGTTTAGTGAACTTAGTAAAGAATATACAGCAATTGGAATTGCGAGAAGGATGAAGGCTGCAAAGACTAGAGGATAAACAGGCTTTTTTCTTTTTCTAAAAGTTGTATGCATTAAACCTCAATATACTATAGTGGTGTGGTATATGCAACAACTTTAGAGATTACTTAAAAAATCGTTTATTCTTTGTTCTGCTAAATCAAGATCATTTTCAGCTATTCCAAGATTCATATATTCTTCTACTGTTGGGTTTTGAGACATTTTCCACGATTTCATGTCTGGAGCCATTTCCATTATTGCACCAACATATCTAGAATTTTGTATCTCACTAGCTAAGTCTACTCTGGGATATGGTTGTCCAAAAGCTCTAATACTTGAACTACTGGCATATAGTTGTTGTAGAGTTTCTTGTTCTGCTAGAAATTTTATGAATCTCCATGCCTCTTCTTGGTGTGGACTTGAAATTGACACAGCTTCACCCCAATACATTGCATAGTAAACTGGCTCATTGGCCTCAAGTCTTGGTGGTGGAACGACATCAAATTCTATATGAGGTGCAGCCTGTATTATGTCAAATACCCTCCAGCTAGGAGCAAAAAACATTGCTAGTTCACCTCTAAAAAACATATCTAAATCTAGCGGTAAATTAGGTGACCAAACTTCATGTCTTTGGGCAAAATTTTTGTAAAAAGTTAAAGCGCTTTTAGCTTGTGGGCTGCTTAAGTCAACCATTAAATTACCATTTTGTTCAGTTATGACATTAATGTTATTTTGTAATAAAAGGAAAGAGAGTATATCTGCTGAGTGATAAATGTTATTTTCTGTACCCACAGCAAGACCAGCTTGAGTTATTCTACCAGCACTGTCTCTTTTTGTTAGTCTTTTGGCTAATTCTACAACTCCGTCCCAGTCACTTGGAGGTTGAGAAACTCCCTCCTGTGAGAGTAGTTCCTTATTGTAAAAGAGAGCTAATCCATCAATCCCTATAGGCATAGCATATATTTGCCCATCAGATCCTGTGAAATCATCTATACATGTAGGGTAGAAAATTTGTGAATATTCTCCTCTACTCATAATAGTTTCTGGCATTGGTGCCAAAAGATGCTCAAATCTTGGTAACCAAGAGTTATTTATCTTTACAATATCTGCTGCAGGAGATTCCCCAGCTTTCCCTTGTTCTAATCTTGTGTGTAGAGTTGCTTCATAATCATCTGCAGTAAAAGGTCTCTGTGTATAATTTATTTTTACATGAGAATTTTGAGATTCATATTTTTGTATGATTGGGCTCATAACACTTTCTAATTCCCAGAGTCCCCAATATGTTAATTCTACATTCCCAGAAGAAGGAGGAGTTGAAGTATCGGAGGAATCTGAAGGAGGGAAGGGACTTCCATTACCTCTTGTCGGTTGTCCATCTTCGCCTCTACCTAACAAGATAACTACCAATACCACAAGTAAAAGAACCAGTATACCGCCTCCAACAATGAAGACCATTTTCATAGTTTTGGGATTGTTAAGATTCATTTGATTCTGCTACTAAAATTAATCTTTTTGACCCAATACCGATGGGCCAGCAAGTCATTAGAGTAAGTGTTTCTCTATGACTAGACGGTTCTAAAACACTAAAATCCTCTGCGTCGGAAATGTGTTTTCTACGAACAGTATATGAGAGTATATCATTATCTCTTGAAATTCTAACTTCATCTCCAATATCTACATTCTCAAGTCGTGTGAATATTGTTTCTGGTAAATCTGGGTTTGATCTAAAAAAACTTGTTATGGCACTATGACCATAAATGAAGGAATTCCCTCCATCTCCTGGTAGAGGAGTGCCTTTAAAATGAGCGACACCATCTTTCAAGTATCTATTATATACATTTTCGTCTTGACTTTCTACATTGGAAGTTATTTTTACCCTATCTATGCCAACGGAGTCAATATATATCCACATATCCTTGTTATAATCTTTATCAATGAAAATATTATTTGCAAAATCTTCGGATTGTTGTTGTACTTGTTGCGCTAAATTTAAAAAATAACTTTGTCCTGGATTGTAGTAAGCGAATTCACCTTGTATATACTGTTTGTATGAATCTGGTAAAGGTTTAGCTATCCTCTCACTTTGCATTTCTAGACGTTTACCTTCAAGCAGAGAGTTTGTTAAAGGAATTAACTGTGATGAAATTATCACTAAACCAAGAAGACCTAGTGTTACAGACAAAACAAACCGTAGAAGAAGTAATCTTCTTGTTTGTTTCTTTTCTCTTGTTTCAAAATTCCATTCATTTGAGCACTTGTTCATGATTCAATAGTACCAAATCTGTAAAAATTAATAAATAGGGGGACTTGGCAACTTTGGTCTTAGTTTGCTAAAATGTCCCCCATGGAAAAGAAAGACTATTACGAAGTACTGGGAATTGATAAAAATGCTAGTACTCAAGATATAAAAAAAGCTTACAAAAAACTTGCCAGAAAGTATCATCCAGATCATAATAAATCTGAGGATTCTAGTGCAAAATTTAAAGAAGTTCAAGAAGCTTACGAAACTCTTTCTGATGAGAAAAAAAGAGCAGCATATGATCAATATGGACATGCTGGTACACAAGGATTTGCTCCTGGTGGAGGAGCAAGTTATCAAAATTTTAGTGGTTTTGATGATATGCCTTTTGATATGGGTGATATATTCAACCAGTTTTTTGGTAGTGGTTTCACTTCTAGGTCTAGGGGCTCAAGGTCAAGACGACCCCAGCGTGGAGCTGACCTTAAATACCAAGTAAAAATGGATTTTATGGAATCTATGCATGAGCAGGAGATTTCCATAAAGGTTAATAGGGATAAGTCTTGTGAAAAATGTTCAGGAACTGGAAGTAAGAGTGGAAAACTCAAAAATTGTGATACTTGTGGTGGAGTTGGACAAGTAAAGAGAACTCAAGATAGTTTTTTGGGAAGAATGTCTTTTATTTCAGATTGTCCAGATTGTGGAGGTAAAGGCAAAGTAGCTGAAAATTTGTGTGAAGAGTGTAAAGGTAGTGGTGTTAAAGGGACAAAAGAAGATGTAAAACTTAAAATCCCTGCTGGAGCATATGACGGAATGACTTTAAGATTTGGTGGTGGTGGAAATTATCCAACTGGTGGAGGAGAACCGGGAGATTTGTATATAGAGGTATTAATTGAACCACATGAAATTTTTGAGAGGAGAGGTGATGATATTTATTCTAAAAAATATATAGATATCCCTACTGCTGTTTTAGGAGATGTTGTTTCTGTAGAGACAGTATGGGGTGATGTAAGATTGAAGGTTCCAGGCGGGACAGAATCTGGGACAATTTTTAAGATAAAAAGGAAGGGTGCTCCTGTAGTAGGTCATCCTTCTCGCAGAGGCGACCATTATGTCCAGTTGGATATTGAAGTTCCAAAAAGAATTTCACGAAAAGAAAGAA
>PWIP01000029.1 GCA_003560355.1 Candidatus Dojkabacteria bacterium
CAATTACAAGGCCAATAACAGCGTTTGTTATCATTTTCTGCCCTTTTGCTATTGTTTCAGGCTCACCTCCGGCAGTGATTAATGTATAAGCCCCAAAAACTATAAAACTAGCTGCAATCAACCCTGCTAATAAAATAATTGCCTGTAAAACAAGTTCCAAATAACTTATTTCATCACCTGGAGACAAAGCCCACTGCACCCCATCAGCTAAGCGAATCCCTGCAAAACTCTGAAGAACCAAATTTTTCATTAAATTAATCATTTCTTGTGTTAAATTTTAAACTTAATTAACACTACCAATACCAAGTTCTAAAGCGTCATCAAGGACAACTAATACTATCACACTCAATGCTATCATAACAGCACCTATAATAGCATTCGTCGCAACCTCCTTCGCTTCTTTCAATTTTTCCGGATTACCTGCGCTAGTAATCATAATAAAGGCAGAATAGCCTAAAAGAACAAATGCAGCAAAAACACCTAGAGGAACTGCAAAATCCAACACAGCTTGTACAAAATTTGCAAAAGCAGGCTCTCCAGTACCTGTACCACTCTTAAGCACATCACCTAACCTATCACTCAAATCATCCGCGTAAATAGGAGGCACAAAAAGAAAAAAGTTTAGAAAAACAAAAACTGAGTAAATCATATTTTCTAAATATTAATTAAAAACATCTTCACAAATACCCTTGTAATCACAAAACCTACATCCAAAATAATCAGGTTTTGCTTTAAATTCACACCTACCTATAGCACCAGCAACATCAACTACCTTTTTTTTAACCTCATCCATTTTCTTTTCATCCATCTCTGTTTCCATTTTAATCCCTTCATCCAAAAACATCAAGCTTGCTTTTACTTCATTAACCTTCATACTTTCTTTAGCAAAAATACCATATATAGTAAGCTGAATATCATTGTCTACTTCTTTTTGTTTTTTTGCTTTCCCTGTCTTGTAATCTATTAATTCAACAGATTTCTCGCCTAAAGAATCTATCCTGTCAACAACACCAGAAACTACAATATCTTCCACTTTAAATTTGAATTTTTGCTCTAAATCAACAATTTTTTCATCACCTGTATGAATTTCATTAAAAAACCTTTCTAACATTTCATAACCTTTCTTTTTCTTTTCTTTCTCATGACCTTTGTTTTCAAAACCTTCAGACCTCCAATGCTTTTCATAAAGTCTGAATAAATCATCCAAATTAGGTTTTTCAATAAAGCCTTCAAAACCTTCATTAGCATTCTTTAGTAATTTGTAAAAATCTTTCAAGGTTAAATGTATTACACTACCAAAAGTAGCGTTATGAGTTAAAGGCACAGGAATTCTTAAAACATATTTGTAGCGATATTTTTTAGGACAAGCTTCATAGTCATTTATTTCAGAATAGCTAATTCTCTTTGCGAAATCTTTTGGTAAAGCAGAAGGATCAATTTCTTCATCAATAGTACAAATATTCTTAGCAAAACTAAACTTTTCTCTCTTAACAGAATCCAACTCATTTGTAACATCCCTAGCCAATAGTTCATTGAGAAAGACACTTGGTTTGTTTTTTCTACTTCTCGCCTCACCATAATACTGAGCTGCACTCAAAAAAAGCCTGTCCATAGCACGAGTAGCACCGACATAGAAAAGTCTTCTTTCTTCTTGAATATTAGAATTTTCATCTCCCTGGTCAGGTAACTTTTCTTTTACCAATTCCTCTGGAAGCGAAAGCGTATCAGACATATTTCTTGCAGGAAAACGCCCTTTAACTAAACTTGGCATAAATACAACAGGAAATTCTAAACCCTTCGCTCCATGAACTGTATATATGTTAACAGCATCATATTCAGCAAAGACATCATCATCAATAGATGGCGTCTCTCCAATATCCACACTATATTCTAAATAATCAAGATATTCAAAAATATTCGTACCTTTGTTTTCATATTCAAAATTCTTAACTAATTCAAAAAATTTTGAAATATTTTGCAACCTAAAATTATTCTCTGCACTATCTTCACTTTCCAAACTTTTTAAATAACCACTCTCCGTCAAAAAATCATAAACTATTTGACTAGTTGCTCTACCCTCTTTAACTTTCTTAAAAGATTTTTCTAAAATTTCAATCAATATTTTAAAAGATTGCAAACCTTGTTTAGAAAAGCTCTTCTTTGCAAAATTTTCTCTCTTACTATTTAAAACAGATTGCAAAAACTTAAACGAAGAAGTTTTTTCACGTCTAGCATTACTAAAAACTTCAATAAAGTCGGTAGTTTCTAAATTCCAAATATCCATTTGCAAAAGATTAAACATATTTAAATCGTCCTTGTAATCACAAACAACCTTAAGAAAAGAAATTAAACATTTAATTTCGGGACGAGAATACAATGTCTTTTTGCCAGAAAACTTGTATGGAATACCGTAGTAACGAAGGAATGGAGTAATATCATCAGCATGAGAATTTGCTCTAACTAATATTGCAATATCTGAAAATTTGTAATTTCCCTTTGAAGAAGAAAGCAAAGAAGCTTGTCCTTTTGAATCATATTTTTGAACACTATTCTTAGACTTACCTGTAAGATTTAAAATCTCCCTAGCTATTGAATCTGCTTCTTGATTAATATCGCTTGAAAAAAACAAACTAACAGCATTTTTTACTGGTTTTTTATTTGCAAAAAGCCTCTTTTTAATACCCTCGGTTTCTTCTAAGCGATATGGATTATTGTTTTTAATCAATCCGTATGCACAATCCAAAATTTCTTGATTGGAGCGATAGTTTTGCGTTAGAACAACCCTTTTTAAATTAGGATATACTTCTTTAAACTGCAGAATATTTGAAATTGCAGCTCCGCGAAATTTGTAAATAGCTTGGTCATCATCACCAACGACAGTAATATTTGCTTTTTTTCTCTCTTGTAAGTTAGCTTTTTCATAATCCTTGCCCAACATTAAAATATTTACCAAAACATTCTGTGCGTAGTTTGTATCCTGGTATTCATCAACAAGAACATATTTGAATTTTTCTCTGTACTTTTGCAATATGTGAGGCTTTTCTCTAAAAAGTCTCAATGTATTTGCGATTAAATCACCAAAAGACATTCTTGCCTCTTTTTCCTTCAACTCTGTCCAAACTTTGTAAGTTTCAGCTAACTCTTTCATTTCAATATATTCCTCTTTTTCAAAAACACCCTTTTTGCTTTTTACATATTTTAAAAACTCTTCAGGATTAACATCCTCGTCCTGAAGACGAGAATAATATTTTAAAATTTCGCTAATAAATTTGGCTGGGGAGTTTAAAGGACGAAGTGTTTTTAACGGAAGGTCAAAGAGATTTCGCTTAAAAAAAGAGTATGATTCTGCTTCAGTCATTAATTTGTAATTTGGATCCATTCCAAGAAAAAAACCTTCTTGTCTTAAAACCTTGTCACAAAAAGAATGAAATGTTGAAATTGAAATTTCTTGATAACCAAGAGGCATTTCAACATCAATTCTCTCAATCATCTCGTTTGCAGCTTTTTCCATAAATGTTAAGGCCAAGATTTCGGAAGGTTTTGCCAAATTTTTCTTCAAAAGATACAGGATTCTTCCTGTAACAACGGCTGTTTTACCTGTACCGGCTCCAGCAATAATTAACAAAGGTCCACTCTTGTGCTCTACTGCTTTTTTTTGTTGTTCATTAAACCTAACTGACATTTTGCATACGGTGATTTAATATATATCCTACGTAAAATCTTAACTATCGGTTCTGCAAAGAATATCACAACTCTATGAAAAAAGCTTCTAGATGAATAGCTTTTTATTCTTTCTTTTCTTTCATCGTTCTCCGCATCAATTGTATCAGCCTCTATTAAAATTCTAGTCAGAATAGGTAGCCTTTTTCCAGAGAGAAGGATATAGGGGAAATTATTGTGCACCCTAATTGCATCAAGAATCATATTTAATCTTTTTTCAGAAACAAGCTCTTTCAATTCTCTCTGAGCTATTTCAGCAGATCTTCTTCCTTCTAAAAACTCATTAAGTAGAACTTTTTTCCCAAAAAGTGCTTTGTAACAATCATGCCACCATACACACAAAAGAATTAAATTTTCATCTATTTCGGAATTAATATTCCAACCATTTTCTTTTAAAGATTTGAAAATTTCTAGAGAATAATTCGCTACATTTTTTGCATGTCTGTAGTCATGAGTAGAATCTTTGGATTTTTTCATCCATTCTTTTCCTTTTTCAATAGCTTGTTTTTCATCCATATTAAGGACCCTTTTTAAAAAGAAAATCTTCTGCAGACATTACAGAAATAGAGGCACTTGTATAGTCTTTTGCATTTCTTGTTAAAAGACACCCTACTTTGTTTTTTTTCGCAGTATAGTATTGTATTGCATCTTCAAAATCTTTGAAACTTGAATTTAGAGCTAACTTTACAATTGAATCATCTACTGGCAATACACTCACTTGAGCTTTTAATTTTTTAAGAATTTCCATAGCTTTTTTGTGATTAAGCTGTTTTCTAAGGATATAGTAGAGATTTGAAAACATGAGAGAAGAAACAAAACCTTTAAAATTGCCTTTGTTTAACAAAGTAAAAAGCTTTGCAGAATGAATATAATGTGGTTCTCTTGCAGTTAACAAATCCAAAACTATATCAGTATCTATGAAAACCTTTTTCATGTGTACTTCTTCGTAAGATAATCCGTATATTCTTTTTTGTTACTTTCCAACTTCTCTCCAGCTATAACGCCGGAAAGTTCCTTAACGTTTTTTGGCAAATCAAAATCCACAGAACCATCCTTTAGAGTAAGGTTTCTAAAATACCCCTCAACCATCCTAGACAGGCTAGTATTTCTTTTTTTTGCTTGTTTTTTAGCAAAATTGATAACTTCCTTGTTAAGTTTTAATGTCAGCTTTGCATCCATAGTACGTACACCATATCACAAAATATACGTACACGCAAGGGTAAAAATTTTTATCTCGTAAGTTTTAATTCTACATCCAACCCCCCTATTTCAACTCTCTTACCCTCTTTCAAAGAACTTTTTTTCACAAGCTTTACTCTGTAATTTTCTTTTAATTCTTTCTCAAATTTTTCAAAAATCTTAGAACCCGAAACATACTCAACAGTTACTTCCTCCCCTACTTCACAACCTTTTTCTTTTCTCAGATTTTGTAATATTCTACCGAAATCATTGTAAAAACCTTCCTCTTTTAACTCTTTGGTCAGCTTAATATCCAAAGCTACCAAATTACTACCCTCTTCTTTAAAAACAACATTTTTGGGCAAATCCTTCTGCGTTTTTACATACTCCACACTTTTTACATTCAATTCTTCCTTAACTATTTCTAAAAGTTCAGAATTTTTAATATTTGCAAAAGCTTTTTTTAAAGGCTGTCTAAGCTTTAAACTGTTCTCATCACGCAAGTTAAGACCCAAGGAACAAACATTTCGAACAATTTCCATTTCATTCAAAAGAACCTTGTCAATATCACTAACCTCAGGATAAAGCTCTAAGTGAATTGATTCTAAAGCATCTTTTATCCTTGGATTAACAACAAGATTTTGATACATGGATTCAGTAAGAAATGGCATTTGAGGCGCAAAAGTTTTTGCAAATTGAACAAGAACTGCATAAAGATTTTGCAGTGCTTCAACATCTCCGTTTGCAAAACGATTCCTTGACCTTCTAATCCACCAACTTGATATGGCGTCGATAGTTGGGTGGATTAATTTTACAGAA
>PWIP01000051.1 GCA_003560355.1 Candidatus Dojkabacteria bacterium
ATTTTCTAAAACAGTACCAAGGGTACTTGATGAGACAACGAGACCAAATCCCTCTCCAGTTATCAAATTAACTATCCCATCAACCCCTATGGAAGAGATAACCGCTTCTTCAGATATATGAGATAGTCCTGCATTATCCCCCAGTACAGTCCAATAGAAGCCCGTCCCCGAAGAAGCTATACCGAGAGAATGATTTCCCGTAACGTAACTAGCTCCAAGAAAAAGAGTTCCTATATTAACATTATCACCAACTGTACAAGTTATTGTATCGGTTTCAAGTACATATGCACCTACTATTATTCTATCATCGCTTAACAAAGCTACTGGAAGAAATAAAGATTCCGTTTTACTACCCTCAATCAATTGATAAGAAATTATATTGCTACCAACATTCATACCTGTCTTAAAAACATTCTCATCTTCATCTATTTGAAAACCATAACTTTGGCCTTCGAATAGATTTTCAATCCCCGTAATTGCGATATAATCATTTTCTCCTTCTTCACCTTGATAACAAGTTGCAACCAAAGTTCCAGGAAGCTCTGCATCAATACTCCAATCACCCTGATCTATTGGAGATTCACCCTCATCAACACCAAAAACAGACAAATTTCCTTCTGTATTAGTGTCATCTTTACACCAAGCACCTTCGCTTTCAGGAAAATAAATTCTCAGCTCTTTAGATTCTTCTGTCACAGTAAAATCACTACTTGGAGTAAACATTCCAATAATATCCGTAGATGTATTGGTTCTCATATTACCGAGAAAAAGATAACTCTCTCCCAAAGAAGTTGCATTTATCTTGAAAGCAGAAATCATCGTTAGGACAAAAACAAGAGGCACCATAACAAAAAGAACCTTTAACACTCCACCCATTTGTTTAGATAAATAATAATCTAATTTACTAGAAATATACCTAAAAACTATTTAAATATCAACTATTGTAAGGAATTTATAAGTCTTTGATAGAATCGGAGATTGTGAATTGTAGCTAATGTATATCCTGTAGGTTCTTTAATTTTTAGAAGGTAGTTAATGTACGCTCTTGAATAGTTTTTACAAGTTTCACAATCACAAGTTGAATCAATTGGTTTTTCATCTTTTGCATATTGTGAATTACCTATTCTAAGGAGATAATCTGTTTCCTTACCTTCATCAAAAGAATAAAGGCTACCATGCCTTGCATTTCTAGTTACAAGAACTGTGTCAAAAACAGTATAACCAATTTCTGCACATTTAATAATGTCATTAGGTTTACCTACACCCATAACATACTTAAACTTTTCCTTTGGAATATTCTCTATCACTTTCTCCATTTCATCTGTTACTAAATTCCCTTCACTGTTAACAACATAACCACCAAAGTTGTAGCCATCAAAATTCATTTTTGATAATTCCTTGGCACACATTTCTCTCAAATCTAAATAACCAGCTCCTTGCACAACACAACTTAGAAGTTTTTTTGATTTTAGTATCTTCTTTTCAAAATGCTTTTTACATCTCTGAGCCCACCTAAGAGTTCTTTCAACAGAAATTTCTGCTTCTTTTCTTGAAACTTCAGAAAAACGACAGTCATCTAAACAAACCAAAACATCTGAATCTATTGCCAACTGTATATCAATAGCACTCTCCGGAGTAAGAGTATGTTTTAAACCGTCTTTCGGAGAAATAAATGTCACTCCATTTTCATCAATACCACCTTTCCATTTTTCTGAATGAATAAGGGAATACACTTGAAAACCTCCAGAATCACTAAGTACGTATCCTTCCCAATTCATAATACTTTTTATACCTCCCAATTTTTCCATCTTTTCAACACCAAGATTTATTAAAAGATGAAGAGTATTTACAACCACACCTTGAGTACCAGTAGATCTAAGCTGGTCAGTTGTTAAAAATTTTACAGCTCCTTTTGTTGCATCAGGGAGAAAAATTAAATTTTTACCGAAATCCTCTATATTCATAATATTTCAACATAGAATTGAAAACATCATTTAAATCTTTCTTGGCTTTCCAATTTAAAAGCTTTTCTGCAAGGGTAGAGTCAGCAACAGCTCTTTCAACATCACCAACCTTTCTCTCTTTAATTTCGTATGGGATTTTTTCTTTAACAATAGTTTCTAAAGTTTTGATTAATTCAAGCAAGGTATATCCTGTACCTGTACCAATATTAAAAGCCTTAAAACCTTCATTTTTTTTCAAAAACTCCAAAGCCTTAAAATGAGCATCTACTAAATCTTCAACATGGACATAGTCTCTCACTGGAGTACCATCCTTAGTATTATAATCATCCCCATATATTTCTAACTTAATGTCTTTTTTGAAATAAGACCTTAAGATAGAAGGAAGGATTGCTGGACTATAAACATCATCTCCAAATTCACCACTTTCAATGTTACCAACAACATTAAAATATCTAAGAGAAACTGCATTTAAACTCGGTGTATCTTCTAAGATTTTCTCCGAAAATAATTTTGTCTTCCCATAAACAGAAAGTGGGTTTGTTGGTGTACTCTCAGTCAAAACTTCAAAACTTACATCCCCATATACAGCACAAGTAGAGGAAAACACAATTTTTCTAATGTCATTATCCATTGCCCACTTTGTAAGGTTCAAAGTACCATAAACATTGTTAAGGTAATATTCTAGAGGCTTTTCCATTGATTCTGGAACTGATTTTAGTGCAGCAAAATGAATAATTGCATCTATGTCTCCTGTAAATTTTAATTTCTCTAAATCATCTGTTAAATCTTTTTCAACCACCTCAATCTTTTTACCTGTGATTCCCTGAATCTTTTCAAGTCTAGACATATCCGAATTTGAAAAATTATCAAGAACTATAACTTGAAAATCCCTCTTCAGAAGATAGTGAACCATATGTGAACCAATATATCCTGCACCTCCAGTTATTAAAATAGTTTTCATCTTTAATTTAAAATTTGGTATATAATACTGGAGTATATAATAATTTTATAGAAAAAAATATGGCTGTAAAAACACTTTTCCTTGGTTCTAACCATGAAGCTTTAGAAACTTTAAAAACTTTAAATGAAAACACAAACTTTGAAATTGTTGCTGTAATAACTCAACCTGATAAACCTGTTGGGAGAAAAAAAGAAATTGTTGAAACTGATATCAAGAAATACTGTAAAAAGAAAAACATTCCCATTCACTACACCAAGGATGACATAGAAAAATACGAGGAAGCCTTAAAAATCTTTAGACCGGAATTAAATGTCTGTAAATCTTTTGGTGAAATTATTCCTGAGTTTTTTTTGGACTATCCAAAATACAAATCCATTAACGTGCATTTTTCACTTCTTCCAAAATACAGAGGGGCTGTTCCAATACAAATGGCTATTTTAAATGGTGAAGAAAACACTGGGATTTCAATAGTGAGGATTAGTAAAAATTTAGATGCAGGTAGTATATTAGCCCAATTCAAAGAAAAGATTGAGGAAGATGATACAAATGTAACGCTTAGAAAAAGGTTAGTAAAAAAAACTACGGAAGTTTTACCCGACGTTTTAATAAAGTGGGTAGATGGTGAAATTCAAGAAAAAGTTCAAGATGAAAGTAAAGCTACGTACTGTTACAAAGAAGATATCAGTAAAGAAAAAGCAAAAATAAATTTTAAAAAACATACAGGTCAAGAGATTGAGAGAATGGTACGTGCTTTTGTACCTTGGCCTGTTGCTTGGACTGTTTTTAATGGAAAAAAGACGAAAATTTTTGAAGTTAAAATAACAGAAGAAGAAAATCTCAAACCACAAGAATTTTTAACCAAAGATTTAAAATTATTCATAGGAGCTAAAGAGGGTACAATTGAAATATTAAGGCTACAAATGGAAGGGAAGAAGACAATGGATATTAAAGAATTCTTGAATGGAATTACAGTAGCAAGCATTCAATAAGCCAGATTCTGTTTAAGACGATTATTTATCTACGCAGTTCAAAACTTTGCTTCAGGTGGGGGTTGCCTCGCATTTACTAGTTACCTAATAAACCGGTAGTCTCTTACACTACCATTTCACCCTTACCGAAAAATCGGCGGTATAACTTTCTGTTGCCCTTTTATCCGGAAGATTACTCCCCCCCAACTTTCGTTGGCACCTATCTCGATATGTTCGAGACGGACATGAAGTCCAGACTTTCCTCTTAAAATTCAAAAGAACTTCAAGCAATCATCTAGAATACTTGCTACGGTGTTATTATATCATTTTTTTGCTATTTTTCCCACTCCAATTCATCTCTTCCAAAATGTCCATACCTTGAAAGATTTTGGTATATGGGATTTAACAAGTCTAGAGTTTCTACAATGTCTGCAGTTGAAAAAGAAAATTCTTCCTGAATAATATTCTTTATATTCTCTTCATCTTCACTTGCAGTTCCAAATGTATCAATATCTATAATTACCGGTTGAACAAGTCCAATGGCATAACTGAACATAACTTCACACTTTTCTGCCATTCCTTGTGACACTATATACTTAGCTACTTTCCTGGCCATTAAGGAACCTGTTCTGTCTATTTTGTAAGGGTCTTTACCAGAGAAAGTATTTCCTCCAAAATTTGCAAAACCTCCATAAGTATACATGTCCATTTTTGTACCAGACATACCTAATTCTGCCATTGGACCTCCAAGCAGAAACCTACCTGCAGTATTAACCAAAACTTTTGTGTTTTCACACATGTATCCCTCACAAACAACATTTACAATGCTTTCCATTATTTCCATCCTAAGCCATTCTGAATCTACATCTGGTAAATGCTGTATTGCTATTATTATTGCTTCTATTTTAACTGCCTTTAGTTCGTCATATTCCATAATCACTTGAACTTTTCCATCTGGTCCTATCCCTTCAATAATTTCAGAAAGAAAAACTTCCCTAACTCTATTTGCAATACTCCAAGCAATTTCAAGACAAGTTGGCATATAATTATTTGAATAGTCCATTGCAAAACCATAAACGGTAGCTATATCTCCAGCACCTTGATCTCCATTCTCATCAGATTTTATCCCTCTAGCTATATCCTGTGATTGTTTTTTAAAGTTTTTTTCAATATCAACCTTGTAAGCATCAAGACCAAATTTTTCATCTGTATACCCAATTGATTTCAAGGTACTCCTTACAACGTTATCCACATCAAACTCAGCATTACTAGAGACTTCTCCTGCTAGAATAATTTTATTTTTCATCAACATACCCCCTATATCTACACTTGAGTTTGGATCCTCTTTAAGATGCTCATCTAGCAGAGCATCGCAAACTACATCACAAACCCTATCGGGATGCCCTTCAAAGGCTACTTGTACGGATGAGAACTTTTTCATAAAAGCTCCTCAAAGTTTAAATAATTAATGATAACACAAAAGGGAAGTTTGAAAAACTAATACTATCTCTTGGAGAATTGAGGCTTTTTTCTTGCTTTTCTAAAATTGACCTTTTTACTCTCAACCATTCTTGGATCCCTAGTTATTAAACCATTTTTTCTTAAAACA
>PWIP01000011.1 GCA_003560355.1 Candidatus Dojkabacteria bacterium
ACCTATGAAGATAATGTATATATTATTAGGGGGGAAAGCTCTTCTCATCCTCTTTTTGCTCATGTAAAAGTTATTCCTCCTTTGGAAGTAGATGATGATCCAGAATTAGTGCCTGTAGGTATTTTTAGTCCATCGCAGGGGTCAAATAAAGCGATAAATTTACATTATAGTGATGGCTATGTTTATACTTCAAATCCAAGAGAAGCAAGAGAATCTGTTTGGATAATTGATGTTGATAAGGATTCAACTCCGCCGATAAATTACTCTCCACAAGTTGGCTGGTATTCTTTTCAAGGTAGCCATGATGGTATGACAATACATACATACGAAGATTATGGTTTTGTTGGTTATGTAAACAGGATAGATATTTTTGATATCTCTCAAAAAGCTGGAAAAAGGGACAGGATTGGTAATCCAATAGGGATAGGGGGTTCAAATGCTAGAGTAAAAGATGTCATAGTGAAAGATGATTACATTTTTGTCGCTATGACCGACCATACATCTCCTCTCGTTATTATAGATATTTCAAATATAAATAGTCCTCAGATAGTTGGTGAATTTACTGGAAGTAGTAATAATAAAGCTAATACAGTTTTTGTATCAGAAGATGGAAATACTGCATATATCGGTACAAATGTATCATCTACACACCCAGAATTTTTCGTTATAGATACAACAAATAAATCGTCATTAGTTGAAATTGCTTCTTTTGATACTGGGGGTATGAATATTCTTGATCTTGCTATTATAGAACAGGAAAATAGGGCAGTATTAGGTGGTCATGGTACAAGTAAATATATTGTGCTTAATTTGGATAATCTTGAAGTTCCCGATAAATGTGGCAGCTTAGATCCAGATTTAGTTTTTGGTAATGTGCTGAGTCTTGATGTTGTGACTTATGAAGAAAGGCTTTTTACATACATATTGACTAGACAAGGTAATGCGAATGAATTGCAAATTATTGAGGGTGGACCTGGAGCTGGTGGTCCTGGAGGTATAGGTGATGATTATATTCATTCTGGTGAATATGTTTCGCAAATTTTTAATATGGGAATATTGGATACACGCCTTTATTCTGCCAATATTTATGGACAAGAACCAAGTGGTACTTCTTTGAAAGTCCAGCTTAAATTAGGTAGTAATAGTGATTTGTCTGATGCAACTTGGTTTGGTCCAGATGGAACTGAAGAAACATATTTTCTTTTAGGTGAGAGTGAAATTAACTTACCAGATAAAAAAGGTAAGTATTTTCAGTACAAAGTTGAAATGACTTCAAATAATCCTGAGGTAACTCCTGTTTTAGATAAAATAGAGATAATTTATGATTAAAAAACTTAAAGCAATAACATTGATGGAAACTTTAGTATATGTCTCAATCTTTGGGATTTTTATGCTAGTACTTATTCAATTCTTTCTTTCAGTACAATTTAGTCAGGACAAAATTTACAAGGAATTAGAATTAGAAATGAATCAAATATTCATAACTAACCATTTTAGAGAAACAGTAGGAGAGAACTTTTCTTTTGAACAAGAAGATAATACGGCAGTATTTTCTAATGAATCTCAAACTTTGGAATACAAAATATCTAATGGTAGTTTAGTTTTAGTAGAAGATGGACAGGAGAAAGTTCTTTCAAATAGCAAGGCTTTAGTTACAGATTTTTCTATGGAGTCTGTAGGACATAATTTGGCAGTGAATCTAACAGTATCTTTGGCACACCAAGGTAATGAAAATATAACGAGGGAATTTACAAATTTAATTAGAGTTGTAAATTATGAAGAAGATTAAAATTAAAAAAAAGAATATGCGAGGATATATAACTTTGGTTGTTGTATTGATATTTATCCCTTTCCTTCTCATACAGGGTATTAATCTTTTGTATATGAGTATTGATATTGTACACATTTCGGGTAATTCCATTGCTTCAAACAGACAATATATTGATGAACAAACTTGTTGGGAGGAAGTTCTTTATTCCCTCAAAAATAGTAGTGAAATCCCTAGTGAAAAAAGCATAGATTCTTCAGATACACATTGCAATTTTGTTGTTCAGGAAATTGGAGAGAATAATTACAAAATTAGTTTAGAAAGTAGCAGAGAGAATTATCATTCTAGTTCAGACAGATACATTTTTTACGACGGAGAAGTTATTAA
Source organism: Candidatus Dojkabacteria bacterium (assembly GCA_003560355.1). GTDB lineage: Bacteria > Patescibacteriota > Dojkabacteria > SC72 > T1SED10-24 > PWIP01. The sequence continues at coordinate 2,156 of PWIP01000011.1, forward strand.
ATTTCTAACTTTGTAAAAAAAGCTGAGTTAAAACAAAGGTTAAGAAAATTCCCAGAGATATAAACGGAACAAGAGGAACTTTTTGCTTTAGGTGAATTTTTTTGTACTTAATTATTGAATACAGTAATGCTCCTAATACCATTATTGAAAGGCTAAATATGAGATTTTGTAAACCTACAAGAAGTCCCATTAGTATGAAAAGGTATACATCTCCCATACCTAGGCTTTTTTCTTTTGTTAGTATCAAACAAAGAAGAAATACGGTTCCAAGAATTAAGGCTGCCAGTAGGGCATAGTATGCAGGTTGATAGTTGTAAAAAATTAAAGCAACAGAGTTAAAAGCTAATGCAAAAAAGACTGTAGCTAAAGTAACATTTCTTGAAATTTCTTGACTCTTAATATCTTGCCAAGAAAGATAGAGTAGGGGGAAAAAGCAAATAATAATTAAAATGTAATAGAGGTTTTCCATACAATATACTACCATATAGTTGTTCTCTTTTCCTTTTTTTGATATGATTGCCCACATATATATCATATATCTCTTACTTTCTTGGGAATAATCCCTAAGAGATATTTTTTTGAAAAAGAAAGGAAAAATTATGAGTGAGAAAAAAACTACTGTTCAAATCCCAACTTTGGAAGAATTTTTAAAAGCAGGTGCACATTTTGGACACAAAAAAAGTACCTGGAATCCTCGTATGGAGGAATATATTTATGATGAACGTAATGGAATCCACATTATTGATGTAATTAAAACCATAGGTTGTCTAAAGGAAGCTTTGATTAAGATGGAAGAGGTTGCAGATAGGGGACATATTTTGATAGTTGGAACTAAAGGACAAGCAGCTTCTGTTGTTGAAAAGGTGGCACAGGAATCAGGTGCATTGTATATCAATACTAGATGGCCTGGTGGTCTTTTTACTAATTTTGATGTTGTTAAAAAAGGCATAGAAAGACTTCTTAGTCTTGAAGAAACTTTGGCTTTAGGAGCTGAAGGTTTTGTGAAAAAAGAGCAGCTTTTGATGGAAAGGGAAGTAGAAAGACTTAATAGATTGTATTCTGGAATTAAATTAATGGACAAATTGCCCGAGCTAGTTATTGTTGTGGACAGTAAACTTGAGAAAATTGCCATTAGAGAGGCGAATAGGGTAAAAATACCAATAGTTGCTTTACTTGACACAAATTGTGATCCAACAGCTGTAGATTATCCAATTCCTGCAAATGATGATTCCATAAAAAGCATTTCTTTGTTCTTGAATATTTTTGGTGAAGCTATTAAAAAAGGCAAAAAATCACAAAGTTTAATTGAACTGCGAAAAAACTATGAAGCTGAATTAGCAGGGAAAAGGAAAGATTATGAGAATAGGATAGAGAGAGAAAGGGTTTTGGAGGAAGAAGAAAAAAAGAAGATGAAAAGGTTGAAATTTGGAGAGAAGGAAGTTAAAACAGAGGAAAAGGTTGAGGTTGAGGAGAAAACAGAAAGCATGATTGAGGATTTGGGACTTGCAACAAGAATAGAGAAAGCTCTAAAAGATGCAGGTGTTAAGACAGTAGATGAACTCAAATCTAAGAAAGAAAAAGATTTGATGGAAGTAAAAGGCTTGGGTGAAAAAGCAGTAGAAGAAATTATTTCTAAACTTAAAAAATTATGAGTAAGGTTTCAATAGAAGATATTAAAAAATTGCGTGAAAAAACATCAGCAGGTATGGCTCTTTGTAAGGAGGCTTTGGTTCATACTGATGGAGATATGCAAAAAGCGGTTGAATATGTAAATGAGCGTAGTGATGTTGTCGGTCGTCTTCACGATATTACTGGTGCGAAAATAGGTTTGTGTAAAATAGCTTTTGAAGATGCGAATAAGGATTTTGAAAAAGCTTTAGCAATGATTAAAGAGCGTGGTTGGGAAGGTGACCTCTGTGATGTTGAGAAAACCTGTGATGTGAAAGACGGAATTATAGATGCATATGTTCATGGTACTGACAAAAAAACAGCTGCACTAGTGGAAGTTACTTGTATGACGGACTTTGTTGCTCGTAATGAGAAATTTAGAGCTTTTGCTCATGAAATAGCTATGCAAGTTGCAGCTATGAATCCAGAATATATTTCAAAAGAGGAAATTCCTGTTGAGAAATCTGAAGAGCTCAGGGAGCTTTTTGAAAAAGAGCTTAAAGAAGAAGGAAAACCAGAAAAAATTTGGGAAAAGATTATTGATGGCAAATTTGAGAAATTTTACAAAGAAAAATGTCTTCTTTCCCAGCCTTGGTTTAAGGATGAGAAAAAAACAATACAATCTCTTTTGGATGAAGTTGTGCAACAATTGGGTGAACCTATAACGATAAGGAGGATGTTGCTTTGGAAGTTAGGAGATTGATATAATGATTGATATGGATGTTCAAAAAGAAATACAAAGGGTAATAGATTCGTTAAAGGATGATTTTGCTCGTATTCGTACTGGAAGGGCATCATCCGAATTAATAGAGAATGTTAAGGTAAATGCATACGGCTCTGATATGGTTCTCAAGAGTATCGCCACGATTAGTGTTTCAGATGTTAAATCTTTGCTTGTTCAGCCTTGGGATAAAAGTTTGGTAGAAAATGTATCCAAAGCTTTGCTTTCGTCTAATTTGGGTCTTTCTGCTAATGTAGAAGGAGATGCAGTCAGAGTTTCTGTTCCTGATTTGAATGAAGAAAGAAGAAGGGAATATGTTAAAGTGATGAAGGATAGAGCAGAACTTGCTAGAGTAGGCGTTCGTAATGTTCGTCAGAAAGCAATGAAGGAAATAGAATCTTTGAAAGAAGCTGGTTTATCCGAGGATGATGCTGAAAGACAAAAGGAAGATGTAGAAAAAGAAGTTAAGCAAGCAAATGAACAAATTGCTGAACTTATGAAAACCAAAGAAGAGGAATTGATGACAGTTTAATTTCAATTTTTTAATTATGGCTTTTGTTTTGAATTTAATAATAATTCTTGTAATCCTTGGAATAGTAATATTTGTCCATGAACTTGGGCATTTAATTGCTTGTAAGCTTACAAAAGTTTATGTTGAGGAATTTGCTCTTGGTTTAGGTCCTAAGATATATTCAAGAAAGATTGGAGAAACAATATACAGTATTAGAGCCATTCCCTTGGGAGGTTTTAACAAAATTAAGGGTGAGGAGTTTGAGAATGAAAAAGAAGATACTGACCCAAGAAGTCTTGTTAATCAAAAACCTGGTGTAAAGCTTTTCATAATTCTTTCTGGTGTTTTGATGAATTTG
>PWIP01000084.1 GCA_003560355.1 Candidatus Dojkabacteria bacterium
ATTATTGATAGAGGGACTCATCCTGTAGATGTAGTATTTTTGGGTGCAGATGAAATAACTATGAGAGGTGATGCAATAAATAAAATTGGGAGCTGGGGTATAGCTTTGGCTTCATATTTTGTAAGCAAACCCGTTTATGTTGTAACTCCAATATTAAAAATAGAAGTTGAAACAGCATACAGACCGGTAAAGATAGAATATAGGTGTACTGTTCATGATCCTCAGGATCCTACGGTGTGTAAAAGAAGTGATGAAGTTTGGAAAGGTGCTCCTAAGGGTTTGAAAATGGTTAATCCAGCATTTGAAATAATAAATAGGGAATTTATAACAGGATATATAACGGAATTTGGTGTTATTAAACCCGAAGATATTAGTAAAGTAATTCAACGAGAATTTCAATGGCTATTTTAATTTATTTTTACCTTTATGGCTCTATATCTAAAAGCAAAAAAATTAGACCTTCAAGCTGGAGATTATCTTAAAGTTTTACTCAATAGGGTTGATGCAGAGAATGAAAGTTTAAGCCCTGGTGATAAAGTTTGGGTGACTACTTATGACCACGAATATATATGTACAGTTAATATTACCGATACTAAAGTGGAGAGTGGACAGGTCGGTTTTTATAGCGATATTTGGGTTGGAACTCATTTGACAGCAGATTCTTATGTACGAATAGAATTGATGAGTAAATCAGAATCTGTAGGCTATATTGCTAAAAAACTTGAAGGGGAGAGATTAAATGAAGAAGAAATAGCTAAGATTATGGAGGATATTTCTAATCATAAAATTCGTTCAGCTGAAATGGCGTATTTTATGGCTACGATGTTTAGTCCTGGTTTTAATGATGACGAAGCTTTGTATGCGATTAAAGGTATGGTTGCAGCTGGGGAGGTTTTGGATTTTAAGGATGTGAGAAAAAATGGAGATTTAGTTGTAGATAAACATTCAATAGGTGGTATAGCAGGGAAGGGTATAACTCCATTGTTAGTCCCCATAGTTGCTTCTTTTGGTTTGGTAATACCAAATACTTCAACTCGTGCAATAACTTCTCCCGCAGGAACAACGGATATTCTTGAAGTAGTAATGCCAGTGAATTTTGATGGAGATCAAATTCGCGATATTGTTGCTCAAACAGGGGGTGTACTTGCTTGGGGAGGCAATTTAAATATTGCCCCTGCAGATGACATTCTAATTCGTGTAGAAAAAGGTTTGCATGTCCAGTCATACCAAAAATTTATAATAAGCATTATTGCAAAGAAATTAGCAATGGGTATATCCCATATTTTAATAGATGTACCTTATGGTAAGGAAACAAAAATATCTGAACCTGAGGATATAGAGCTTGTTTCTGATTCATTTATTAAGCTTTTTAATAAGATAGGTATTAAATGTCACATTTATACAAGGAATGTTATTGGACCAGATGGTAGAGGTATTGGACCTAATTTGGAAATGAGGGATGTTTTAAAAATTTTGGAAAATGATAGTGAGAAGTGTAGGGAATTGGAAGATGCTGTTGTTGCTATGACAGGTGAATTATTAGAATTTGCAGGTAAAGCTAAAAAAGGTATGGGAGAAAATATGGCGAGGGATTGTTTAGATTCAGGAAAGGCTGAGAAAAAGTTTTGGGAAATTGCTTTTGCTCAAGGTTGTAAAGAAAAAATGTCTTCAAAAGATATAAAGTTAGGGGATAAGAAGTTGGAAATTGTTTCAACAAAGCAAGGTGTTGTTGAAAGTATTAATAACAAAGAGGTGGTGAAAATTTGTAGAGCTCTTGGTACACCTGGTATTAAGGAGGCTGGTATATATTTTAATAAATTTTTGGATGATGAAGTGAAAAAGGGTGATGTGCTAATGACTTTTTATTCAACAGCACTGCGAAGGATAAAGGATGCTGAGAAGATATATGATGAGGATAAGTTGTTTACCTATTCCTCAGTTTAAAAATTTTTGATATCAAAATACTTATTACAGTTATTGTTAATAATACAACCACAGTAGGTATTATAAATATGAGCGCTCTACCGAACATAGTTGTTTTAAGCATATATTCTATTTCTTTCATATCTTCATCTTTTTGTGTTGCATATTGTATGGAAAGATCAGAAATAGTTTGTAGCTGGGAGAAGTCTGGTGTATTGTCTTTGTGTAGTGCCTCAATATTTACTTTGTACAAGCCAAATATCCTTGTGTCAACAGTATCGGCTGTATAGATTGCAAAATCTGTGACTTTCTGTTTTGAATCTCCAACTGTGTACCAAAGTATGTGGTCTAAATCTCCTCCGATGTACTCTCTCCCTGTATCTCCCCAAGTAGGATCTGCTGAAAGCCAACCGTAGTCTGGCATCCATATTTGTACCCATTGATGTCCGACTTGCTCCTGGGCGTCTGTAATTAGGGGGTCGTTTCCATATCCAAAGGCTGCTCTTGAGGGAATTCCTTGTGCTCTCAAAATGGCAATCATTAAATCAGCATATTCCATACATACGCTTTCTCCACCTCGGAGAGCTTTTAAAGCTCCAATCCGGACATTTTCTCCTTCAGCTTTTTCAAAACTGTATTCTAATGTATCTATGACAAAGTTATAGTTATTTTTTATTAAATCAAGAATGGAAGAATCATCACTTTGAGAAAGTAGCTTGTTCGCGACGTCAATGATTTCTCTTTCATTACTTTCCCAATAGAGGTCGGGTTGAGTGTATGTTTCCAATTCGCTAAGCTCTTGTATCCTCTCCTTGTATTGTAAAATCGTAAAATCTGGAATTTCCTTTGTACTTTTAGATAACTTTATATATCCCTCTATTACTATCTCTTTTTCTCTGTTGGCATCTATTTCAAAAATTCCGACTATATTACCTTCTTGATCTGTTCTAATTCTTTTGGGTTGTGGAGAAATACTTTTAATAAATACATTCTGATTATTTTCTATAAACTCTCTTGGTAGAGCTAATTCTAAAATATTTGTAGATAGCCAATTAGTATATCTACTTAACGCTTCTGGGGTTAAAAAATCTGTTTTTGGAATTGTTTGTGCAATTTTAAAATAGTAAAACTGCTGCTCACCCAGTTGTATCCAACCAGTATTTTTAATCCTATCTTGCTGGAGAAAAGTATATGTCCTGTAATTTTGAGATATTTCTTCTTGTATTGAACTTGGTGTTATATATGATGTTGGCGGAGCATCCAAAGGGACATGATAGGTCAAAAAGTATCCATATTTTGTTTTTAAACCCTGTGATTCATCCGTATGTTCAAACCGAACGTCTTCGTGTAGTCCTGGTAAGGAGAGATTCGTGATATTGCCATTTTGATTTATGAACTCTTTTGTTTGGTATTCAATTTTTGCAAAAAATGACCTCTCTTTAGTAATATTATCCCTATTAGTCAAAGCAACGACAAAATTTTCTCCTTCTTCTTCTAGAGTATAGTTTTTTTCTCTACCGTGTTTGTCTTTTACGCTAAGGGTATTTGAGATTAAACCATCTTTCTTGACAGGAACTCTTTGTTCTGAACCTTTGGGTATGTAGTAATTAGGGTTTGAAGTTTCAATTTCTAGTATTTCTTCAACAGTAACAACACTATCACTTGAATTTTTAAGATAAATATTTAGGGTTGAATTAATTGAGAAATCACTAGAAGCACTGACAGACGTAACCTTTAGAAGCAGTAATAGACAGGTGACTATGATTGTAATTATGTGGTTTTTAAAGTTTCTTTTTTCAAAAATCATTCGTTTTTTTCTGAAAGTATCATATAATAATACAATAACTTAAAAGAAAAAACATTAATGTTAAAGAAATCTCATTCTCTTTCAGTTGGTATAGTGGGTTTACCTAATTCTGGAAAGTCAACTTTGTTCAACTCTTTAACGCAGAATTTGGTTCCTGCAGAAAATTTCCCTTTTTGTACGATTGATAAAAACGTTGGGGTTGTAGAAATTCCTGACATGAGATTAGAAAAACTTGCGAAATTTTACAATACAAAAAAAGTTGTTCCAGGTGCCATAAAGTTTGTAGATATTGCTGGGCTTGTGAAAGGGGCTTCAAAGGGGGAAGGATTGGGGAATCAATTTTTAGCCCATATTCGTGAAGTAGATGTAATCCTTTATGTTTTAAGAGCTTTTGAGAGTGAAAATATTTCGCATGTATATAATAGGGTGGATCCTTTTGAAGATTTTGAGATTGTTCAATCAGAATTAATTTTTAAAGATATTGAAGTTTTAGAAAAATGTGAAAATGGGGGAGAGAGAATCCTGGAATCACTGAACAAGGGCATACCCATAGTTGAAATGGAGCTTGATGAAAAAGAGAAAGAAATCGTTAGGGATTTATCTTTGTTGACTGCTAAGAAAAGGATTTTTTTGTTAAATATTCGTCAAGGAGTTGATAATTCTTTGAAAAAAGATTGGTTAAAAAAAGAAGACAGAGATTTTTTAATAAAAGTTGATGTAAAAATGATAGGTGATTTTGTAAATATGGATGAAGATGAAAAAAAAGAATTTCTTTCTTTGTTAAAAGAGGATGTTTTTTTGATGGAAGATGTAATAGATTTGGCTTACAAGAGATTAAATTTAATAACTTTTTATACTGGTAATGAAAAGGAGTGCAATGCTTGGTCTATAGTTGAGGGTTCTAATGTTAAGGAAGCAGCTGGTGTTATTCATAATGATTTAAGTGAAAAATTTATAACGGCAGATGTTATTAATGTTGAAAAAATGATTGATGTTGGTGGTTGGGTGAATGCTAAGGAGAAGGGTTTGGTCAAGAACTATAGTAAAGACTATATTGTTAAGGATGGAGACTATATTTTGGTATTAGCTAATGCGTAAATGCAGTCTTGACAGAATTTTTCATAGAATCTATCATGGTTTAGTAATAAAATTAGATTGGATTTTTATTTATGAAAAGAATTACTTTTTTTGTTGTTCTTTTGCTCGTTGGGGTTTTGCTTTTAAATCCTCTTTTTAGAATGACTCTTAAAGCAGAAGGAGTTTTAGGGGAGAGTTATCTCTTTTTGGAACGTATGGAAGAAGATGTAGCTACAGATATGATAGTGATGTTTACTCCTAGTGCTGGTTTCGGTGGTTTGGAGGCGGATAATGAAATAGAGTTTAGGATAATTTTCCCAGGAACGGGCGCTGGTGTTTGGTGTCTTAAAAATGATGAAGCTTTAACAATAACGGG
>PWIP01000083.1 GCA_003560355.1 Candidatus Dojkabacteria bacterium
GGTAGAGCATAAAATTTCTTAGGATACAATCTGCTTGGAACTAGAAAATCCCTAGCTCCTTCTGGTGAACTTACTGTAAGAAGTGGAGTCTGAACTTGTGTAAAACCATTGTTTGAAAACCAATCTGTAACAAAATTTAAAAGCTTGTGCCTTTTTTCAATTAAATCACGAACTCTCTTTCTGCGAATATCAATATATCTGTACTTCATACGAACAAATTCATCTATTTCTCTACCATCTTCAGAGAGGGGAAATGGAGGTGTTTTTGATTTATTTAAAATTTCTAGTTTTGAAACTTTAACCTCTATCATTCCAGTCGGTATTTTTTCATTTTGCAAATCTTTTTGCCTCTCAACAACTTTACCTTTAACACTAAGTACATATTCTGAACCTACTTTTTTGGCAATTTTGAAAATATCCTTGTCTTCTTCACTAACAACTACTTGAATAACTCCACTCCAATCTCTAAGGTCAATGAATATGAGACCTCCATGGTCTCTAACAGTTTGAGCCCAACCACACACTTTAACTTGCTCACCAATCTTTTCCGCAGCATCTAGAGCTAAGAGTCTTTTATTTTTCATTTTTGGATTTGCCAAATTATCTTTTTAATACAGTTATTTTAATACATCACGGGCTATCATTACAAGGTCTCCAATCTTTTAATTCAAACTGTACCTTTGTAAGACCATTCCATTCATTTATACCTACATGTCCTACTAAGTCTAATACATTATCAATTTCAATTTTTTCAATATCTTCTAAGCAGTCAAACATTATTACCTCTTTGATTTCACTACCCTCCCCTTTAATTTCTAATTTCATATGATTTTGTCCTTTTCCTAAAATTCTTTTAGAAACTACAACAACTTCTTCAAGAAGAAAAACTGGTCTCCTGTTCCCATATCCAAATGGTTCAAGTTCAAGGAGTTTTTCTGCTAATTCCATATCTAAATACTTTGTATTTAAAACACAATCTATTTCAATTGTTTTTTCTAAAAGTTCTTCTGAAATATTCTCTTGGATATAATTAATAATATTCTCTCTGAATTTTTTAAGCTTACCTTTTTTGACACTAAAACCTGCTGCTTGTGCATGACCTCCAAATTTAATTAAAAATTCACTGAAGTTTTCAATAACTTCGGTAATATTAAGACCATTTATACTTCTTGCAGAGCCTTTCACTTCATTTTCATTTTCCGTAACAATGATTACTGGACGATGAAATTCTTCCTGAAGTTTACCTGCAACAAGGCCAATTACACCTTCGTTCCAATTTTTACCTGTTACAAATATTAGGGTTTTTAATTTTTCAGAAAGTATTTTTTCCCTAGCTTCATTTAAAATTTCACTTGTTAATCTCTGTCTTTCAAAATTTAAGCCATCAAGCTTGTTTGCAAGTTCATCTGCCTGAGAAGGATTTTTTGTGGCCAAGAGTTTAAGACCATCCATCGCACTCCCAATTCTTCCAGAAGCATTTAATCTCGGCCCTATTAAATACCCTAAGTGATATGTTGAAATATTTTCTAAATCAATTTTTGCTTTTTGTGCAAGTTTACTTAATCCTAACCTTTCACCTTTTTGAATAATTTCCAAACCATGTTTTACGATAATTCTGTTAACTCCATGTAGAGGCATTATGTCCGTTACTGTAGGTAGTGCTACAAGATCAAGATATTTCTTGTTTTCTTCAAATGAACTATTCATACCTACGTATTCTTTAATTGCCAAAACAAGGAGAAATGCTACAAAAGCACCACATACAGACATAAAAGGATACTCTTTACCTGGATACATTTGATGTACTAAAGTATGCTCCAAATTTTCAAGTATGTCATCTGGAGGTAAATGATGGTCTGTAACAATGAAATCTATATCATGCCCTTCCCTGTACTTTTTAATCAATTCTCCATCTCTAACTCCACAATCAACAGTTATTACTAAATTCAGATCATCTTCAACCAACTTATCCAAACTTTGAGTTGAAAGACCATATCCCTCATCCACTCTGTCTGGGATGTAAGGGAGGATATTTAATTCTTTTTTGTCAATTTTTAAAAATTCAGAAAGTTCAAAGTAAAGAAAAGACCAAAGTAAACAACTACCTGCAATACCATCAACATCGTAGTCTCCGTAAACAATAATTTTCTTTTTTTCTTTTACTGCCTTAACTATTTTTCTAGCTGCGGTTTTTGAATCATGGAGTTTTTTAAAAGAAGGTATTTTGGAAATATCCGGATGTAAAAAGTCTTTGATGTTTTCAATGTTTCTGTTTTGTAGAATAATTTTCAAAAGTTTTTCAATTTCAAATTCCCCCTCTATTTTGTTTTTTACAAACCATTTTTTGTTAATTGTCATTTTTTTGTTCAAAGGAATTTACAAGCTTTGATATATCATCCCATAAAAAACCTTTTCTTTGAAGATATGATATTTTCTTTTTGTCTTCAAATGTAATTGGTTCATCCTTGTATTTTTTTTCATAAACTCTTTTTAAAATTTCAAAACTATCTGGCATTAGAGAATCTAAAACCTCATTTGCAAGTTCCTTGTCTATTCCTTTTAAAAGAAGTTCTGAAAAAAGAAAATATCTGGTTTTTGGTTTGTTTTTAAGCCTTGACTTAACAAAAAGCTCTGCATATTCTTCATCATTTATGTATTTGTATTCCTTTAGTTTTCCAATAATTTCGTTTGTAAGTTTTTCATTATCTATTTCTAATTCAAAAGCTCCATACTTCTTAAGATGTTTTTCAATATATTTGCGTACTTGAAATTCCGTTCTGGGTGAATATGATATGTAATTTACAGCTCTTTCATACAAATCATTGTGAAGGTCATGAGAAAGGATTTCTTCAAGTTCCTCCTGAGTTACTTCCTTACCATCGTAAAGAGCAAAATGTGCAAATGTATTTAAAGTAATTATGTATGGATTTTGCTCAAAAAAAACCTTGATCTTTGAGGGATTTCTTTTTACAGACTGAGTTTTTTGAATTTTAAGCATTACTTAATAGTTGCTCTAACTTCTTTAACGATTTTTTCTTTTAATTTTTCATCTTCCTTTAAAAGCTCTATAGATGCGTCCCTACCCTGTGCTAGTTGTTCACTACCGTATTTAAACCAAGTTCCAGATTTTGTAATTATTCCTTTTGAAACTGCTGCATCCAAAATACTGCTCTCTTTGTCTATACCATATGGATAAATGATGTTGAAAGTTGCTTCTTTAAATGGAGGCGCCACTTTATTCTTAACTACTTTAACAAGCCTTTGATGTCCAGTTACTACTCCATCTTTAAGAATTTTGTCCTTCTGTCTAATATCCATACGAACTGAAGAGTAAAATTTCAGTGCATTTCCACCCGTTGTAGTTTCTGGATTTCCAAACATAACTCCAATTTTCATTCTTAGTTGATTGAGAAAAATTACTGTTGTTCCAGTTTTGCTACAAATAGCGGTTATCTTTCTCAAAGCCTGAGACATTAATCTTGCTTGAAGACCCATATGACTGTCTCCCATATCACCTTCAATTTCTGCTCGTGGAGTTAAAGCCGCTACAGAGTCAACAACTATTACTCCAAAACCTGCAGACCTTACTAAAGTTTCTAAAATTTCCAAAGCTTGTTCACCAAAATCTGGTTGAGATACATATGTTTCTTCCAAGTCCAAACCTATATGTTTTGCATAGGTTGAATCAAAAGCGTGTTCTGCGTCAATAAATGCTATTTTTTCACCCTTCTTTTGTGCCTGGGCAAGTATATGCATAGCCAAAGTTGTCTTACCAGAAGCTTCTGGTCCATATATCTCTACTATTCTTCCCCTTGGAATTCCTCCTACACCAAGAGCAATATCCAATGAAAGCGCACCTGTAGGAATAGCTTCAACATCTACCTTTCTGTCTCCACTCATTTTCATTATTGAACCTTTTCCAAATTGTTTTTCAATTTGCTCCAAAGCAATACCTACTGCTTTGTTTTTCATATCTTTTTCCTTGTCTTTTTCACTCTTTGGTTTGCTAGTTGTTTTTACTGGCATTTTATGGGTTTTAAAATTTAACTTCCATGAGAGTTTATCAAAGTTAAATTACATGGTCAAAAAAGAATTATTGCAAAATTCTTACAAAAGTTATTACTAATACAATGATGTTAGAAAGTCAGTAAAATTTTCAATCAAAGATTTTCTCAAAACCTTGTCCTCTCTAATGTAGCGAGATACTTCTATTTGTAAACTTGGAATCCGAAGTTTTGAAGTGGTAAACTCTGTTAAACTCTCTGCTTTACCAACATTTAAATTTAATACCTGTGGGAGGCAATTTCTTAGTGCTCCTTTGTTCAAACCTTTGGCTAAATCATATGCCAAATTCTTAGACTTGTTATACCTATTCAGATAATAGATACCAAAATCATATTCATACTCATCACTTAATCCGTGAATGTCAAAAAAATATTTTATGTCTTTTTTTTCAATTAAATGCTTAACTTTTTTCTTGTAATTATTCTTGTATATTTTGTAGTAGTTAGGGTCATAATTGGTCTCTGAAACGGCATATATCCCATGTGAATTTGACTGCTGACAAATTTGCTGCACTATGTAGTCAGTCCAAGGTTCTCCTTGTTTGTAAAGACCGGCTAAGCTTGGTCTTCTATGAGCAAAAACATGAGGTGCAGAGAGAAGAGTTGGCTGTTTACCATGCATTATTTCAAATTCCGTATTTTTTCTAACCATTTTACAAAATCACTAAAGATGTAATTATCTTTAATTTACCATATAAATTGGAGAAGTGGAAGAAATTTGTGCTTGACATTTTTAGAAAGTTTTATAAAATCGGGACTAATGTATAATATTTTACTTTTCCATATATGATAAATTTTTTAAAAGCGAAGGGAAATCACTTCGTAGCTTTTCTCTTGGCATTTTTACTGATTTTTAGTGTATCAGTTTTACCAAGTTTGGCTCAAATGAATGAGGATGAAGTTGAGGTGCAAATAGAAGGTGCAGAAGAAGTAGAATGGGAAGATTGGGAAGCAGCTATTGAGGAATTAGAAAGAAGTTGGGAAGAAATGGATGATACTGGATGGGAGTGGGATTACGATGATGAAGATGATGATTACTTTTTCACAAC
>PWIP01000079.1 GCA_003560355.1 Candidatus Dojkabacteria bacterium
ATGGCAGAAATTTGTCAACAGCTTTTAGCAAAAGGTATGAAGGTATATATTGAGGGTTCTTTGAATACTCGTTCTTGGGAGGATGAATCTGGTTCTACAAAGTACAAGACAGAAGTAAGAGTAGACGAAATGATACTTCTAGATTCAAAGGGTAAGCCAGGTGCAGGTATTGAAGATACTCAAGAATCTGGTGAAAAAGAACAGAAAGCTGAAAAGAAAGAAGAAAAGGCAGGGGATGTTAAGGAAGATGATAGTAGTAAAGAAGAGAAGGAAGACAAAGGTGATGATGTTTTAGACGATGATTTGCCATTTTAATTATTAACGAGTGAAGAATTATGGAAACAAGTAAAAGACCTAGTTTGGATGATGTTTTTGATGAGAGAACAGTAGTAGATTCTGGCACTTCTGGAACTTCTACAGCTGCTGATACTGGAGGGAAGAAGAAAAGTAAGTACAGAAAAAAGAAGTACTTAGTTAATCTAAAATGCCCTTTATGTGAGACGGGAGTTAAAGTTGTTACTTACAAGGATGTTTATCAACTCAAGAAATTCACTTCTGTTAGAGGTAAGATAATACATCCTGAAAAGTCTGGAGTTTGTAGAAAACATCAAAGACAACTTTCAAAGGCTATTAAAAGGGCTAGATATTTAGCACTACTCCCTTATGTTTTTGTAGAGGGATAAATTAGGTTTGTAGTTTACCCTTGACTTTTGCTAATATAGGGGAGTAAATAAATATAACTGTCTTTTGCCTTGGAAGCTTCTTCACTCTCAAAAAATGCTTTTCTGTCAATATATATTTCGCATAGCTTTTTATGTGCAAACTTAGCTTACACGGACAAATCTTCGGATAAAAGCTATTTTCTAAAAGACAAGACTTTTTTACCTAATAATTTAAAAGCTTTTACAAACTCTGAAATTGTTGAATATTGGTTGAACTATTTTAAGACTTTGGAAAAGAAGTGGGGTTGGAATCTTTTGGAGAAACCTAAAGTGTCTGAAGATGGTTTAAAAGTGAATTTTCTGTCTTTTAAATCTGAAGGTTTTGGAATAGCTGGTTGCAAAGTATCTGTTTCTAAAAATAATGCTGATTATGAAAGAATTTTTGAATCTCTGCGTAGATTTTCTTTAACTATTAAAATAGTTGGTCTTAGCAAGGATACAGATGAAGAACTACTTGGAAAATTTGCCAACACCATAGGTTATGAAGATGTATTACTTTTGGATCTCCATACGCGTTTTTTTAAAGTTGCGCGAGCCGAAAAGAAAGAAACCAGAGCGAAGAAAAATCTTGGCAATATGCACTTACTTGACTATGAGCACAATGATTTGAAAGTTCATTGGGGAGATGTTAGGGAACTTCTTAAGTTACTAAATGCAGGTAAATACAAGACTTTTCTTTCAAAGCACATTCCTTCAAACCTAATGTCCAATGTTTGGGGAAATTTTCTACAAAATCCTGTGTTTAAAACAGACTCTGAACTATTAAGAGATTTTGTAAGAGCGTATATTACAATACAACTACTTTCACTTTGTAGTGATAATCCTCGTATAGCGAGGGATTTTGCTGTTAAACCAGGAAGGAATCTTCTTTGGTTAACTGGGGATTTAATGGAAATACCAAAGTTTGAAGAACTTCTCATATCCGTTATTGACGGTTTACAATTACGTGGTGTTTTTGATATTGTTTTGGACACAAATTCATTAATATATACTTTTGGCAAAGCCTTTTGCTTGGGTGAGAAATCTGATGAAATATTTTTAACAAAAGAGACTTTCTTACCAAAATTTACCATGGTATTGGCTCCAGATATAGATTTGAAACCTGACAACAGGAAGACGGTTTTTCACGGTACATTGTTTAATAGGAAGGGTGAGAGTTCTGATGTTTTTGCAATGTCTTCTGAGATTACGCAGATAAATATAAAAGATTCGGAGTCTATGTATTTGGAAGGTAGGTTTGTAAAAAATGCGTATTTAGAAAAATACAGAAAAGGTTTTGAATTTCACTGTTTACAGGATGGAATATCTTGGGAAAAAATAGTTCTTGATTGCAGAATTAAGCCTGTTACTTATGGACCTAATATTAGGGCAAATAATATTAAATTTAATATGTGGCTATCTGGTGAACATTATTCATAAAAGTATAAAATATGTTAGTGGTACTGAGGTTTTAATACCCTTTAATGGAAAAATTAAGTCCTGTATTAAAACAGGTCAGAGTTTTGAAAAAGGTGATACATTATTTCAGGTTGAGGGTAGAAAATTGGAAGGTTCGTATTCTTTAGTAGAGGATTTAGGAGTTAAGCCAGAAAAAGCCCTTGATTTTGTTACTCGCATTGAAGGTGAATATATAACTAAAGATGATGTTATAGCGGAGAAAATAGTTTCTGGAGGCTTTATGTCAAAGAGGGTAATATCAGAACACGAAGGAATTATAGACCTTTCAAAAATAAAGGTGGGTTATATAAACATCCTTTCTGAATTAACTGGCAAAGCTTGTGTTTCTACTTTTAATGGAGTTGTTAAGGATATTGATTTTTCTAGAGGATTAATTGTAGAAAATGATGTTTTTGAAATTCCATATTTCTTCCTTAATGTAGATTTAGAAGAAAATATTTTCGGAAATTTGCAAGTTCTTAGTGATGCTGAGACTATTCCTTCTGCAAGAAAAATGCAGGATTCTTTTGAAGGTAAGGTAGTTTTCGCAGGGAGATTTTTGTATCCAGAACTAGCGACAGAACTTTTTAAAAGAGGATGCGAATTTATACTTGTCAGTTCTATGAATTACGATGATTTGAAAACTTTGAATTTACCAGTAGGTATACTTACCGGTTTTGGCAATATATATTTTGATTCTACAAGATTGGATTTTTTTAAGGAATTGGATGGTATGCAAGTAGTAATACCAAAGAATGGTGGTGTGGTGCAATTTCCTGTAGGGTTGAACAACAAGATAAGTAGGTTGATTGAACAAAAACATTATACAGCTTTTTTACAAAAAGGTGATATAGTCAAGTCTAGAGATTTAGAATCTTTTGGTTTAGTGGGTGAAATTGTTTCTTTTGATGAAGGTAATAATTTCGCGAAAGTATTGATTCAAGATGGCTCGGAGTTTACAATACGAGTTGAGAATTTGGAATTATACGTTGAGGATTTCTCAATTATGAGAACAAGGGTTTTTTAGATTATATAAATTGAATATTAATTTTTTGTGAACGAAAAAAGAATAAATTACAAACCAAATATGCCAAATGCTGATGCAGATTCTAGATTTTTAAGATTTTTAGGTGTTTTAATAATAGTAGTCTGTGTAGCTAGCTTAAGTTTTGCTGGAGGTAGAATTTTTGAACAGAGGACAGAATATCCATATCTTAGTAATTTTGAAAATTTCTCTCGTGAAGATTTTGATTCTTCTCTTTTTTGGGACGTTTGGAATATTTTGGAAAGAGAATACGTTGATGAAGAGGCAATAGACAGAGAAGCAATGTTTTATGGCGCTATAAAAGGGATGGTATCTTCTTTGGATGATCCAGCGACAATTTTTTTAAATGCTGAAGAGTCAGAAACCTTTAGAAAACAGACAGAAGGTAAGCACTTTGAAGGCATTGGAGCAGAGCTGGGATACAGAGATGGCGTAGTTATAATAATTTCGCCTTTAGAGGGTTCACCAGCAAAGGCTGCTGGAGTTCAGCCTGGGGCTGTAATATTGAAAGTTGATGGGGAGGAAGTTAAACGTACGGAGACTGTTTTTGATGTTGTTAAAAGAATTAGAGGTGAAAAAGGTACGGAAGTTGTTTTAGAATTGATGCAGGGTTCTAGAATGGAAATAGAGGAGATTACAATTGTTCGTGATGAGATTACTATACCTAGTATGAGTCTTGAAGAAACTGATGTAGATGGAATTTACAGAATTAAAGTTGGTAGATTTACTGAAGCCTCTTTAGCTGTTTGGAATGGTGTTTGGAATAATACAGTACAGGAATTCTTAGAAACGGGGAGTGATAAATTAATTCTTGATTTAAGAGGTAATCCGGGTGGTTTCTTTGATGCTGGTATTCATGCAGCTGAAGAATTTTTACAAAAAGGTACGTTAGTTGCAAAACAAGAGGATAGACAAGGAAATACTCAGAAATATGAAGTCTCTCGGGAAGGTGAACTTTTGGATGTTGATGTTGTAGTTTTAGTAAATGAGGGTTCTGCTTCATCTTCCGAGATTTTAGCAGGAGCTTTACAAAAGGCTAATAGGGCAAGAGTTATAGGTGTAGAAACTTATGGTAAAGGTACAGCACAAAGAATGGTAGATTTGTATGATGGTTCTACTTTACATATTACTATCGTTAAGTGGCTTTTGCCTGATGGAACGTGGATTAATCCAGAAAATGTTATAATCCCAGATATAGAGGTAGAACTAACTCAAGAAGATTTTGAAGAAGGTTTAGATCCTCAACTTGAAAAAGCACTTGAGGTTTTAGGAAAATAATTTGTAAATTTAGTTCATTATGGCTGAAGATACTAAGAAAACTGTAAAAAAAACAACAAAAAGTAAAAAGAAAGCCTGTTGGCTTAATAGTAGTGCTTGTAAAATTTCCACAGTATTTTTACTTGTCTTAGTTATTTTAATAACTTTTGCCTATTTTCTGTATCCTTTGGCAATTGAATTTTTAGAAGAGCAAGAAGGTGTAGTAACTGTAGAAAGACCAGTTGAAGTAGTAATAGAATCTGAAGAAAATGTGGTAATTGATGTTGTAGAAAAATCTATGGATGCAGTTGTTAGTATTGCTGTCTCGCAAATTGATTTTACGCCCGGAGAAGGGATTGTTGATACAGTTAGTAACATTGGTTCTGGGTTTATTGTAGACCCTAGCGGAATTATCATTACTAACCAACATGTAGTTTCTCAGCGAGATGCTGATTACAAAGTTATAACTAATGAAGGTAGGGAGTATGAAGTTATTAAAATTTTACAAGATGATGTTAATGATATAGCTTTGTTAAAAGTAGAGGCAGAGGATTTGGTTCCTCTTTCGCTTGGTGATTCTGATAATTTAAGACCAGGTCAGCTTGTTATTGCTATAGGGACACCACTTGGAGAGTATGCAGGTAGTGTGACAACGGGAGTTGTGAGTGGTCTTGATAGATCTGTAACGGCTAGATCCCAAGGTTTTTGGGGTGTAGCTAAAACTTATGAAAATGTAATTCAGACAGATGCTGCGGTTAATCCAGGCAATTCTGGTGGTCCACTTCTAAATTCTTCTGGAGAAGTTATTGGGGTAAATTTTGCAACAACTTCAGGAGCAGATAATATATCATTTGCCTTACCAGCGAATTTTGTTTCCAGAAGACTTGATGAATACAGAAGATATGGTAAATTTCTTAAACCCTATCTTGGTATTGAATATCAAATGATTACAGAAAATCAAGCAAGGGTTTATGATGATGTTGTACCTGGTGTTTTGGTTAGGCGTGTAGTACCAAATACTCCTGCTCAGGAAGCTGGGCTTCAAAGACTGGATATAATTACTGAGGTAGGTAATGAACCTATTAGAGAAGCATTTGCAAACATTATTCAAGATTATGAAGTTGGTGAGGAGATGAAACTAACGGTTTGGAGAGATGGTGAAGAAATACAGCTTGTAGCTATTTTAGAAGAGTGGGAGGAATAATTGCAAATCGTTTTCTTCCAAAACAGTCTTTATGTATATCAAAATTCTTTCCTTCAAAATATTTTGAAATATTTGGGTCTATTTCAAAAACACCATACTTTATATTGACGTTTTTGCTTTTTATTTGCTCAAGTAATTTCACATAAAGTTCATATCCTTTTTCTCCAGATTCTAAAGCTGAAATAGGTTCGTAATCTTTAACGCTATGTTGTAATTTTTCAATGTCTCTTGTAGATAGGTAGGGTAGATTAGCTACTATTATCGTTGGAATTTTATTATCAAAATCAAAATTTAATAAGTTTGCATTAATTAGTTTAATATTTTTACAATTATTTATTTCTATATTTTTTTTTGCAACATTTAGTGCTTTTTTATCTATATCTATAGCGAAAATGTTATTTTTAAATATTTTGCTTAAAGCAATAGCTATACATCCAGAACCAGTACCAATGTCAAATATTTGATAGTCATTTTTGATGTGATTTTTTGCAATATTTACTATATCTTCTGTTTCAACTCTTGGAATTAAAACACTTTTGTTTACGAATATTTTGTTATTATTAAAATATGTATATCCTCTGATATATTCCCAAGGTTCATCATGAGATAATCTTTTTATTATTTTCTTAATTTGAGTTTTATTTCCTTTTGAAAAAGTAACAATTTCCTTTGCTATTGCTAGTGGGGTAGGGTGGTTTAATTTTTCTAGCTTTCTTTGAGTTTCAAGAATTAAAATTTCATTCATTTTCTTTTTCTAACTCTTGAATTTGTAAATTCGTTATTTCTCTTACTATTTCATTTAACATATCTTCAAGAGAGCCATTGAGTATATCTTCGAGATTGTACCAAGATTTTTTTATTCTATGGTCTGTAATTCTGTTTTGTGGATAGTTATACGTCCTTATCTTTTCTGCTCTCATAGCAGACCCTATTTGTGAAAGTCTCAGAGAATCTCTTTTTTCTTGTTCTTCCTCTTTTTTCTTTTCATAAAGTCTTGAACGTAAAATTGCCATTGCTTTATCTTTATTCTGTTGTTGGTATTTTGTTTCTTGACAGCTTACAACAATATTGGTTGGTAAATGGGTTATTCGTATTGCAGAGTCTGTTTTGTTTACGGATTGTCCTCCCGCTCCAGAAGATCTCATGACATCAACTCTTAGGTCTTCTGCTTTGATTTCTATGTCAATATCTTTAGCCTCTGGTAAAACGGCAACTGAAGCAGTGGAGGTATGTATTCTCCCAGAGGATTCAGTTTTGGGTATCCTTTGTACTCTGTGAACTCCACTTTCGTACTTCATTTTTCCGTAAACATTTTTTCCAGATACTTGAGCAATTATTTCTTTGTAACCACCAGAATCACTAGTGTTGCTGTTAATAATGTTAATTGTCCAATTTTTTGAATTTGCATATTGAGAATACATGCGAAAAAGATCTCCCACAAAAATTGAAGATTCTTGTCCTCCAGCGCCAGCTCTAATTTCTAAAATTATGGATTTATTATCATCTGGATCTTCAAGTTTTTTTTCATACATTTTATTTTTAATCTCCCTTTCAAAATTCTTAATATCTTTTTCCAAAGTTTCCATCTCTTCTTTGGCAAGGTCTAAAAGGTTGTTATCTTTTTCAGAGTTTAAAATTTCTTGTGTTTGTTCATATCTGTCTATTTTGTTGTAAAGTTCTTTAACTAGATTGTAGAGTTCAGTTTGCTGATTTAATTTTGTTACAGTATCGCTAACATCTTTGGAAATGTTTTTTGTTACTTCCTGTTCAAGTTTTTGTTTTTGGGAAGAAATTTTCTCTAAACAATACTTTTCTTTTAGCTTTTGAAATTTCATAGCTAATCATTAATTGAGGAAAGCATATCCTTCAGGGTTAGGGTGCCAGTTTTTTTCTTTTCTTCTTTTTTGTCTTCTTTCTTTCTTGCCATCATCTTCATCTTTTTGTTTTTGAAGGATTTCTTAGCTTGACTTTGTCTCTTTTCGTATTTGGCAACTAAGTTGTCGGTATCAACAATTTTCTCTACACCTGTATAGAAGGGGTGACATTGAGAACACAGCTCTGTAGTTAAACTTTCTAGTGTTGAACCTGTATCAAAACTATTGCCACATGAAAGACATTTAAGTTTAACCTCTTTGTAATATTTTGGATGTATATTCTTTTTCATAACATAGGATTATATGTTTTAGAAAGGTAACAGTCAAGTTATGGGATTTAAAATAGCTTTTTTCTTAATTTTGACAGTTTTTTTAATTCTCTCGGAACCTAGATTATTGGAGGATAGTGAGGAAATAATTTTAACACAAGAGAACAAAATTCAAATTCCAGCCATATATTTAGAAGGTGAAATTTGTTTTTTAGAAAGGGATGTTTGTTTAAAAGAAGGTGTTTGGATGAAATATTTTGATGAAAGGGGGAATATACTTTTAACAGGGCATAGTTTTACAATTGTACCTTTTGGTGCTGGGGTTTTTTATGGTTTAAGTGGTTTAAAAAAAGGAGATTTCGTCTATATTTATCTTGATGAAAGTCTTGTTTATGTAATTGAGGATGTTTTTGTCACCAGCAGGTATGATCTAAGTGTTGAGAATTTTGAAAGAGTGGAGAACACTCTTGTTCTTTATTCTTGTTTTCCTCTTTGGAGTGCTTCTCAGAGAATTGTTGTGAGAGCAACTTTGTGCAACTTATGTGAGTATGAGTTATAATATGGTATGATTCTTTTTAGATAATTTTTGTAGATTCTCCACTTATGAAGATTAAAAGTCTTGGCTATCTGACCTTCTTTTTATCTTTTGATAAAGTTGATGTATTAACAGACCCTTTGTCTCTTGAGGATGTGGGGCTTAAATTACCAAAGACCAAAGCAGATGTAATTTTACACACAGATACCAGAGGGGTTGTTGATGAGAAAAAAGTAGTTCCTAAAAAGAAAGAAGAAGTTTTAAATATTACGAATCCTGGTGAATTTGAACTAGGAGGTTTGATGGTAAGGCGTGATATTGGTAGTGCTACATACATTCTTGATGAAAATATTTTAAGAGTTGTCTATGTTGGACATATATCTAAAGATGTAAAAATTGATGCATTCAAGGATATGGGCGATGTTGAAGTTTTAATAATGCCTGTGGGTAATGGGAAGAATTTTCCTGATTTTGGTGTAATTGAGAAAATTGTTACGCAAATTGAGCCTTTGGTTTTGATACCTTCTGGTTTTAGAACAGAAAATATGCCCAAGGGTGAAGATTTGGCTAGGGTGGATGATTTTGTAAAACAAGCAGGATACACTAATGTTAGGAGAGAGAGTGTTTTAAGTGTGTCTGGAAGTATTGAAAAAGACGTGCGTAATATGGATGTTGTAATTTTAGAATAGCTTATTATGGAAAAAGTACCACCACAAAATTTAGAAGCAGAGCAATCAGTTTTGGGTTCTATGCTTTTGGACAAAGATGCCATAATCAATGTAGCATCTTTTTTACGAGGAGAGTATTTTTATGATTCTAGGCATGCAATTATTTATGATGCAATAATAGAGCTTTTTGAGTCTGGCATGCCTGTTGATATTGTTACAGTATCTAATCTTTTGAGTAAAAAAAGAAGTTTGAAAAAAGTAGGTAGTAGAGCCTACATAACCGAACTTCTTTCTATGGTTCCAACATCTGCACATGCTGAAGAGTATGGAAAAATAGTTCGTGATGCACATGTAAGGCGTTCGTTGATTTCTGCTTCTGCAAAAATTACAGAGTTGAGTTTTAACGAAGAAAAGGGGATAGATGATGTAGTTGATGGCTCGGAAAGGTTGCTTTTTGGTATTGCACAGGAAGGTATTAGTACGGCTTTTATTCACATTAAAGATTTACTTAAGGACGCCTATGAAAGAGCTGAAAGGGCGGATAGGGAGGAATCTTTTTTGGGTATTTCTTCAGGTTTTAAAGATTTGGATAATTTGCTTGGAGGTTTTCAAAAATCAGATTTAATCATTTTAGCTGCGAGACCATCTGTTGGTAAAACTTCTTTAGCTTTGGATTTCCTTCGTACTGCAGGTTTGTCTGACAAGAAAAAAGTGGTTTTGTTTTCCTTGGAGATGTCAAATACTCAAATAGTGGATCGTCTTTTAGGTATGCAAGCAGGTGTGCCTTTTTGGGATATTCGTACAGGGCGTATGAATGATGAAAAATTTGTGAAGCTTGCTGATGCAATGGGACAGTTGGCTGATGCTGACATATATATTGATGATAAGCCGGGACAATCTATACTTGAAATTAGAACTAAAGCTAGGAGGTTGGCTCTTGAACAAGGTATTGATCTGATAATCGTTGATTATCTACAATTAATGCAAGGTATGAACAAGGAGAATAGGGTTTTAGAAGTTCAAGAAATTTCCCAGGGATTAAAAAATTTAGCCAGGGAGTTGAAAGTTCCAGTTATTGCTCTTTCCCAACTATCTCGAGCTATAGAGCAGAGACAGACACGTAGACCTCAATTATCAGATTTGAGAGAGTCTGGCTCTATTGAACAAGATGCTGATGTTGTTATGTTTATTGACAGAGAGGAAATTTATAATCCCGAAACAGAGAAAAAAGGTGTAGGGGAGCTTATTGTTGCAAAACATAGAAATGGTCCCATAGGTGTTGTAGATTTGGCTTTTGTAAAAGAAATCGCAAGTTTCAGAAACTTATACAAAGAGAAGGGAACTAAATAAAAGCCTTCCCTTTAAGCCTTCTTAAGTGTTATAATTCAAGCAATTCAGGTCAAGTGGTGGAACTGGCAGACACGCGGGACTCAAAATCCCGTGCTAGCAATAGCGTGAGGGTTCGATTCCCTCCTTGACCATATTTTAAAATTATATACAACTTGCTTATGGAAGACTTTATACTTGATTCTGTTACCTTTGTTGGCAACATAGATTTTTCTTTTGTTTTGAGAATGTTTTTTTACGTTTATCTTTTCTTTTGGATTATGGTTGTTATTTGGGTTTGGTTTGATGCTTCTGAAAGGTCTTCAAATATTGCCTTTAAAATCTTTAGTGTGACAATAACTTTAATCTTTAATGTTTTTGGTCTTTTAATATATCTTCTTGTAAGGCCAGTGGATTCGTACGAGGAGAGATATTTAAACGAACTAGAAAAAAAATATTTGCAACTTGAAACATCTGGTATTATGCAATGTCCTGAGTGTAACCTTGATTTAGAGCCTGGTTTTGTAGTTTGTCCTAGATGTGGTAAATCTGTGAAAGTAAAATGTGATGATTGTGGTGAATACATTGATAGTCATTGGGAGTTTTGTGCATATTGTGGTATACAGAGAGAGGTTCCAGAGAATTTGCGAGAAGAACATATTCGGGAAGCGGTGGAGGAGGAATATGTTTCTAAAGATTATCACTCTGTTTTAAGACAATGTGTTTTTAAGGTTGGGGAGAAACAGAATGAGTGTATTGAAAAAGCAAGGGATTTTTTTAGAAATGCAATGGAAGCACGAAGTAAAAGAAAAGTAGAAGATCAGGAATCTAAGAAAAAAGTTAAGAAGCAGAAGAGTAAGAAAAAAGCTAAAAAAAGAAAAAAAAGAAGGTAGGTTTTAAGCCATTATGGTAAACTTCTAATATGGAACAGTTTTTGGAAACAATTATCAATGTTATTAACCAAATTGGTTTCTGGCCACTTTTTGTACTGGGTCTTTTTTTAAGTTTGTTCTTGTTTTGGAAAGAGTCTTATTCACATAAAGACAGGAATTCTGTTTTTGACATGTGGCTTTTTAGTATCCTTTTTGCAATGTTTTGGGCTCGGCTCTCATTTATAATTGCAAATTGGGAACTTTTTGAATCTCTACCTTGGGCTTTGGCTCCATACGAAAGATATGGTGAAAACATTTACTTTTTTAGATTATTACCATGGAGATTTTTTGATTTGCGAGATGGTGGTTTTCTTTTC
Source organism: Candidatus Dojkabacteria bacterium (assembly GCA_003560355.1). Taxonomy (GTDB): domain Bacteria; phylum Patescibacteriota; class Dojkabacteria; order SC72; family T1SED10-24; genus PWIP01. Next base: position 11,587 of record PWIP01000079.1, read on the forward strand.
ACAAGTATTTTTTCTGCATATATCTTGTTTGCGTTTCTTTACAATATTTTAGTCAAGAGATGGAATTGGAGGGAAATGTTTCTTCCTGTTATTTTATCTGCTGAGGTTTTACTTGTTTTTGTCCTAATTGTTTATGGCGCTCTTGCCGGTTTTGCAGACATTGTTTTGGGGGGTATTATAATAGGGGGGGTAATTCTTGGGTTTTTGGCAATAATTATGTTTCTTAGGTGGATGTTGAAGAAGAATTATATGGTAGAAATACTTCCGGGGTTAATAAATTTTGTGGTTATGATTTTTATAGTAGTTTCTTTTGCTTTAATAACTCGCTTATTTCTTTCTTACGATATTAGCCCAATTGACAGAGTCAATGTTTTTGTTATGAATATAACTGGTTTTGTATTGGCTTTCTACTTTATATTTGTTGAAAAGAGGAAGAAAAATACAAGGGAGAGTATTATCCTTGGAGGTAGTAGAAGCTCAGTTGTTATGAATGTTAATAAGCCGTTTAAGGAAAAAGATGGGAAAGGTTAAAGTCTTTTTTAAAATTTTTTTATTTTCTTCAATACTTTCTTCTTTTCTCCATTTGTACATATCCTTCTTTCTTCAAGAACACTGTTTTTGGAATATGGGTGTTATTTTTGGTATTGCGGATTTTTTAAATTCATATTTTCTTTCATTTTTTCTTCTCTTTTTTCTCCTTTTCGCAATTTATATACTTTGGAGGCCATATTCTAAGTACTGGGAAATTCTTGTTGTTCTCGGTATTTCTTCTTTTACAAACATATTAGATAGGTTTGTGCATGGTGGAGTTTGTGATTACATTGATATCAAAATATTTTTTAACTTTCCAATCTTCAACTTAAATGATATCTTTATATCTACAGCATTAATAATTATTTTACTAATTATTTTGTATGATACAGCATTTAGTAAAGAAGGAAGAGAATAGCTTGCGTGTAGATAAATTAGTTAGTACTTTCTTTGATAATATATCTCGTTCCTTCATATCAAAAAACATTAAAAATTTTGTATTGGTTGATGGAACAAAAGTTAAACCTTCATTCCGTTTAAAACAAGGACAAAGAGTTGAAATTGATTCTGAGAGTATTAGGAAAGAGTATGCAGAGCACATACAAAGGGAAGATTTGGAGAGTAAAATTCTTCCTCAAAAATCAACCCTAAATATTATATATGAAGATATTGACTATATTGTTCTTAAAAAACCTCCTGGTCTTGTAGTTCACCCAGGAATTGGTAACAGGGAGAATACATTGGCGAACTATGTAAAAAACTATCTTATGGAAAAAGGGGATTATGATATTGAGCTTAGTAGAGCTGGTATAGTTCATAGGTTAGATAAGCCTGTTAGTGGTTTAATTGTTTTTGCAAAAAACAGGAAGTTTCAGAAATGTCTTTCTGAACAATTTGAAAAACATAAAGTTTTGAAAATATATAATGCACAGTACGATGTATTAGGTGAACAAAAAATATTCAACAATTTTGAAAGGATTGATGCTGTTTATGATGTAATTGAGAAATACAAAAAAGGTTTAAAGCTAAATTTAGAAAAATGGTTAGAAGTTAGTGGTACAATAAAGAGAGATCCTTCTAATCGTAAGAGGATGCTATTCCAACGTAATGTGATTGATGAAAAACTTCGTTATGCTCAATCATATTTGTTGCCGTTGAGTGAAAAACGAATGTGTGTTTTAATTAAGACGGGTAGAATGCATCAGATAAGGGCGACTCTTAAGGGTTTGGGTATTGTTTTGAAAGGAGATAGGTTGTATGGATACAAGGGGGAGGAGACTGAAAGAATAGGTTTGAGTTCGGTTGTTTTAGGTTTTTCTGATGCAAAAGGAGAAAAAAAAGTTTTTAATATATTAAATAGTATAAATGGCTAAATCTGTCCGCTACAAATTGAATAGAAATATTTGTAGAAAAAACAAAAAAAGAAGAGTTAAAAATAGGGGGGTATCCAAAGTTAAAAAAGTACGTAATTTAAAACCCTTGAAGATTTTTCTTTCAATAATTGCCTTTGTCATTTTAGGATATTGGTTTTTTGTGGCATATACAACGGTTCGGGAGGTAAAAATTGTAGATGTTGTCGGTGAAAATGAAATTGTAGAATTTGCTGATGCAGGTCAAATTCGTAGAATGTTGTTAATTTATGAAGAACCGAACGCTTCAGAAGCAAACAATCTTTTCATTTTAGCAGTTATACATAATACAGATATTTCGCAAATGTTAGTTTATCATTTACCTGGGGATATCTATATAAATGATTATTTTACGAATAAATATATATCTGTTAAAGATTTAACGTACGCAGGTAAGAGCTATATGTACAGAGACAAGTATGCTTATGTAATTAAACAAATAGAGGAACAGATGGCAATTAATTTTGATAGTTATGTCCTTTTTGGTTCGGAAATAAGTAAGAATTTTATCTCAGATAGTAGTACTTGGGGAAATTCAGAGGAGGAGGTTTTAACTATTTTTTCAAAGCTTTCGCTTTTCAATTTAATGCCTAGGTATTACAAAGTACATCTTTTTGAAGAGTATTTTCACTCTAATATGAGTTTTTTGGAAATGTATTCAATTTTTCAGAGTTTGGAGGGAGTAGTAGTTTCGGATAATTACGAATATTTTTATTTAGGAGATGATGAATTTGTTAGAGAAGTGACTCTAGGTGGTAGTAGGGATGTAAAGGCTTTAAATACTGTCGCTTTTGACCAGTCTTTAAGAGTAAATATTGATATTTCAAGAACTAGGGCTTTAAGAGGTGAACATGTGAAAGTAGAAGTTTACAACGGTAGTGATATCCCAGGGTATGCAAGAACTATTGCCAGAAGGATTTATAATTCTGGTTGTAGAGTTATAAGGTTTAAGAATGCCTCTGTCCCTTATGATGAGACTAAGATATATGTTTCTGATATGGAGAAGTTTGCAAATGGCTTAGAGGTAGTAAACGATATTGTGAAAGAAGCTACTGTGGTAGAAGGGAGGCCAAGTTTTTTAACTACGGGGGATATCATCGTAGTATTAGGTATGGATCAGTAGTGTAATTTTTAAATAATTAAAGTAGAATGGAATTATGTATTTATTGATTTTTTTGATTTTAACAATATCCTTAATCCTTTTTATATTGTTTTTTGTTTTAAAAATAAAGGGTATAGGGAAGGAAGAAGGTGTTTTTGAGGAAATACCGAATCCAGTTTTTTTAAAAATTCTTGTACCTAGGGAAAATGATAAAACGCCTCTTGCTGCAGAGCAGATGTTTTCTTCTTTGCATGGAATTTTGAGAGAAAGGACAAGATCGGCTGAACTTTTAAGTTTTGAAATTATTTCTTCTGGAGAGGATGGTATACGTTTTTATGTTGTTTGCCCTAAGGATTTGGCCAAATTTGTTGAAGGTCAAATATATGCACAATATCCTAATGCAAACCTTGAATATGTTGAAAATTATCTTCTTACAAGAAATACGAAAACATTTGTAAGTGTTGGTAAAATAGAGTTAGAAAAAGGTTGTATATTCCCAATTAAAACTTTTAGAGATTTTGATGTTGACCCTCTTGCAGCAATAACTTCAGCTATTAGTGACTTACAGAAAAATGAAGAAGCTTGGATACAACTTGTTATTCGTCCTGTGTCAAATTTTTGGCAAGATGAATCAAAAAAATACATTAGTGATGTAAGAGAAGGTAAAAATCCACTGGGAGATTCTGTTTGGAGTAAGTTAGGGAACATTTTTGTAGATGCACTTAGTAGTTCTTCACAAGAAGGTCAAGTTACGAAGGAAGTTGTTAAGTTAGCTCCTGGGCAAGAAGAAGAGCTTGCAAAAATTGAGGAAAAAATGCTTAAAGTTGGTTTTGAATTTACTATTAGGGTTGTTGCAAAAGCTGAAGATCAGCTACGTTCTGAACAAATTCTCAGGGACGTTATTGCTAGTTTTAAGCAGTTTACTACAGCCCATCTTAACAATTTCACAAACACATCAAATTTAGTTGATGCTAAAAAAATATATGAAGATTTTCGTAAAAGAAGTTTACTTCTAGATACTCATGATATTTTAAATATTGAAGAACTGGCTTCAGTTTTTCACTTGCCAAATATTTCAGTTGAAACTCCAAATATTAATTGGAGTCGTGCAAGAAAGGCTGAACCACCTATGAATTTACCTGTTTTGGGTAATGAAGATGTAAATGTTTTTGCTGAAACGGATTACAGGGGAGAAAGATTGCAGTTTGGTCTTAAGAGAAATGATAGGGCGAGGCATTTCTATGTTCTTGGAAAAACCGGTGTAGGTAAATCTACAGTTTTTAAAAACATGATAATTTCAGACATACTTGCTGGTGATGGAGTTTGTTATGTTGACCCTCATGGTCAAGACGTTGAAGATGTACTCAACTATATCCCTGAGCATAGAATTGATGACGTTGTCTATTTCAACCCTGCTGATGTAAATAATCCTGTGGGCTTTAATCTACTTCAGCTTAATGATCCTGCACAGAGAGATTTGATAGCTGATGGCGTTGTGGAGGTTTTTAAAAAGCAATTTGGTGATTCTTGGGGACCTAGGCTTCAATATATTATGCAAAATGCAGTTGCAACTTGTCTTGAAGCTCAGGGTGTTACTTTACTCGCTGTTACAAGAGTTTTAATTGACAAGAATTTTCGCAAATTTATTCTTAAACAAGTTGATGATCCGATTCTAAAGAAATTCTGGGCTGAGGAATTTGCATCTATGTCTTCAAATTCAAGACTTGTTACAGAGGCTGTTGCACCAATTCAAAACAAGGTAGGGAGATTTATTGCTACAGCAGTTATACGTAATATTATTGGTCAGGTTAAGTCAACCATAGATTTAAGAGAAATAATGGATAACAGAAAGATTCTTCTGATTAATTTGGCTCAGGGAAAGATAGGGGAGGAGAATTGTGCCTTGTTAGGTGGTATGTTAATTACAAGGCTTCAAAGTACTGCTATGGAGAGGGTAGATGTACCGTTTGAAGAAAGGAAGGATTTCTTCCTTTATGTTGATGAGTTTCAGAATTTTGCAACAGAGTCTTTTGCAAAAGTTCTTTCTGAAGCTAGAAAATTCAAACTTAATTTAACAATGACAAACCAATACATTGAGCAATTACCAATAAATGTAAGGAATGCGATTTTTGGTAATGTAGGGTCTCTCTCATCTTTTGTTGTTAGTCAAAGTGATGCTCAAATTCTTGCGAATGAATTTGCTCCAATTTTTTCAGCAGAAGATCTTGTATAACTTGAATCACATGCTATGTATACAAAACTTTGTATTGATGGAATGACTTCTAAGCCTTTTAGTGCACGTTCTTTGGATTTAAAATATGAAAAGATGAATTACAAAGAAAAAATAATTGAAAGCTCAAGGAGGAAATATGGTATGAGAAAAGATGAAATAGAAGATAAAATTCGTAGGTGGTCTGAACAGAAATATAGTGACAATGGAAATAGGTCAAAGAGTTGACAAATGTTTTAATGTGGCATAGTATGAAATAAATAAAAATATGGAGAATAAAAGAACACAAAAAGTTATTTTTATAGTGCTAGCAATTACTGCTTTTGTAGGGATTATTGGTGCATCTATAGTTTACTATCTTTCGGGGACGGATGAAGATATTGAGGAAGTTAAAATAGAATCTTATTGCGTGTGCCTTACTGCATATACCACTCCAGGATGTGATGATTGTTCATGTCCTCAAATTGAATCACAAGCATTGAAAACAAGAGTTGGAAAGGTTGTGGATGGTGTTTGTACTTTAGATTGTGAAAGGATTCCAGATGTATATCAAGAGAGGGAGGTAGTTAATTGTTTGTTGGATGAAAATAGGGCACAGGTGTGTCATTCCGTAAGCGTTAGGGATATAAATACTAGAGATTTACTTGTACCTCCTGTTGCGAAAAGTGACGGTGTTTTAATAATAGCGTCTTTTTCTCCTAGACTTCTTTCTGGAGAGCCTGAAAGTTTTACCCATTTTGAAATAACGGTTAACGGTGTAAAGGAAAGAATAGATGGGAGAAATGTACCAGCTACTGTGGTTGATGGTCAAAGAACCTATTATCCTGAAATTGAGTTTAAGGATTTTGGAGATGTTAATACTATGACTGTACAAGCTGTAGCATATTCTGATGCTTCACCGGAGGGTACAACTTTGAGCAAATATTGTTCTAGAAGATATGATTTAACCGATGAAAGAATGCCTTTTTGTTCAAACTTGCTAGTATATACTCAGGAAGGAGAGGAAGAGGGTACTTTTGTTGTAGAGCGCTTAGAATTAAGTACGCCTAATTTAAGACATGAGAGCAATGTCTCTGTTGAGTTTAGTTTTGACCATCCTTCTGTTGAAAATGTTTTAATAGATAATATACCTTTAGAATATATGGAAGAAATATTAGTGAATGAAAGGTTGTTTTTGGATTTTGACTATCTTTATTCTACTCCAGATTTGTATGCAAACGATATTGGATTCCCAGTAATTAATGTTAGGGATTTGGATACCGATTCAATTAATATTTCTGCACAGCTTAGTGTTGATAATGCCCCTATGTATTCTAATTTGTG
>PWIP01000077.1 GCA_003560355.1 Candidatus Dojkabacteria bacterium
CATATGAAAAACAAAGAAATCAATTTAAGTAGTGCTTCTTTGGATGAGAAGAAAGACGTAATTGAGGAAGAGGTAAAGGAAGAAAATCCTAAGGATGGTAAAAAAACAATTAAAGAAAAAATTTCACAATTGGTTAAAGATTTTCACATTTGGTGGGATGCTGCTCCCAAGAAAAAAAAGATATTAGTTGTAGCTATACCAGCATTATTAATATTAGGTCTTTCATCATTCTTTTTTTACTACACCATATATGGTCCTAGAAACAGACCTCCTCAACTACTTTCCATAGATACCAATTATATACCCCCGAAATTTGAAGAAAGAAAACTTGATAATTTCAAATTCCTTACTTTATCAAAGCCCTCAGTGCCAAGAACTGAAGAGAGTCCAATAAATGGGAGACTATTTACTCGCGAAGAAATGGAGGAGTTGAAAGAGCGAAGACCTATTGCAGCAATAATTAGTAACCATATACAGGCTAGACCTACATCAAATCTAAACAAAGCTGACCTTGTTTATGAAGCACTTGTAGAAGGCGGCATTACAAGATTTCTCGCCATATATTGGAGCAATGAACCTAACAAAGTTGGACCTATGCGTAGTGCAAGACAATACTATCTAGAATGGTTAAATCCATTTGATCCACTATTTGTGTATGATGGTTTTGCTGCATCCAGCGACCCAAGAGTTGACGCCAGAGGAAATATCAGTAGATATGGTCTTAAATCAATCGCTACTGCAGGAGCTTGGAGAGTTTCAGAAAGAGTAGCACCACACAATGAATATTTCTCTACTATTAAAACTTGGGAAATTGCTCAAGAAAGAGGATGGGAAGGTTTTCCAGAAATTGAACCATGGAAATTCAAAAGTGATGATTCTTTGGATAACAGAGGAAATCGCTTCAAAGGTAAAATACTTTTTTCAAACAGTGAAAATTACAATGTAATATGGGAGTATGATAAAGCGACAAATAGATATTACAGAAGTATTGGTGGAGTTCCAGACAAAGACTTAGAAACAGGACAACAAATTTCCGCAAAAAATGTAATTATACAGCAAGTAAATGTACAAGGTCCTGTAGATAATTACAACAGATTAGTTATTACAACAACTGGGTCAGGTTCTGCAGCAATTTTGCAAGATGGTAAGGTGATATATGGTAAATGGGAAAAAGATGACCGTACTAGTAGAACCAAATATTATGATGGTAATAATCAGGAGATAGAATTTAATCGTGGTCTTACTTGGATTTCATCAGTGAGACAACTTCAGCAAAATTTTGATATAATTGAACAATAAATTAATTCAGATAGATATGCTAGAGAGATTATTCATATCAAAAGTTAGGGTAAAGATATTAAAACAATTCCTTCTGAACCCAGAAGAAGATTATCATATTAGAGCGTTAGTTCGCCTTCTAAATGAAGAGATTAATGCTGTTCGCAGAGAATTAAAAAATCTTGAAGCATTTGGTTTACTTCGTTCAAATAAACAAGCAAATAAAATTATCTATTCTTTGAGAAATAATTGCCCATTTCTTCATGAATTAAAATCAATGATTCTCAAAGATTCTGAAGAACTAAGACTTATGGCTAAAGTCCTAGGATCTATAAAGAACATAGAATTAGTCCTTGTGACTCAAGCTTACATGACAAATGAATATTCTGATGAAAACGATATTGATATATTGATAATAGGGACTCCAGATATAAATAAGTTGACTAAAGAAATGAACAAAGTTGAAAAAGAGTTGGACAGAGAATTAAGAATGGCTGTTCTAACTAAAGAGGACTATGAATACAGAAAGAAAAGAAGAGAAAAGTTCATACTAGATGTCCTAGAGAAGGAAAAAATAATACTACTAGGTTCTCCAAATAAGATAGGGTTGTAAAAATATGAAAAGCTATATCATTGTAATTTTAATAAGTGCGTTGTTAATTTCAACACTGTTTTTTGCATTACCAAAGACAGAGTTCTTAGTACCATTTCACGAACAAAGGTTTGATTTGAATAAAAAAAGCGAAAACTATTGGAAAGAAGAAATTGTACTGGAATTAAATATTGAACCTAAACACAAAACTCTCTTGGAAGGAAAGGTTAATCAGGCAAAAAATGTCCTTTACAAAAGATTGCAAAAAATGGGTGTTGAGGAGATACAAATTGTAAACTACAAACCTACAGAAGAAGAATTAGAAAATAGTATAGATTTTGAAGATGAAACAATGTTAAAGGAGTATTTGAAAGTAATTATACAAACAACAAAAGACCAAACTCTTGTAAGCAGAGTCATCACTTCCACAGGTAATGTTAAAATTATGGAGCCCAAAGAAGAATTGAAAGAAATCTCTGACGAAGATCAATTGCAACTATACATGGAAGAAAATTATGAAGAGACAAAATGGGATAGAAGTAAATTCAGAAATATACTCATAAATGATTTAATGGCTGGAGATGGTGAAAGAAGCTATTTTGGAGTTTTTAAACCAGGATTTGGAAACAGAAGGGAATTTAATGAATTTTTGAGAGAAAGGGAGGGGGAGAATATAGGGGTGCTTATGGATTCCTTTGTAATACCTATGCAAGTAACACCAGAAATGACCAATCTTTTTGCTGTGGGTATTGGCCCTGATAAAAATGAAGCTGAAATTCAAAATATTATATTAAATACAGGAGTAATACCTGTAAAAAACATTTCAATACTGTCATCTCAACAAAAGAACCCAAATATATATGAAATAGAACACGTACAGGTAATACTAGCAATTTTCGTCAGTATTATTTCAGTACTTCTCTTTCTCTATCAAAGAGAAAAAGAAGAAAAGGAAAAAATTTTACAATTTGCCTTTAGCTTACTTTTAATATTTACAATAAGTCTAACCATATTAAAGATATGGCAGATACCAGTAGATTTGTTTTTACTAATACCTGCGGGAATTCTAGGCACAATTTTTGTAAAAAAAATGTACACTTGTCCAACAGAATCAAGAATAATTCTCATAACATCAGTCGTTGTATCAGCCCTAATGATAATCTTTGGAACAGGATACATTCCAATACTAGGAAATTTCTTACTTTTCATAATACTAATATCCTTCTTAACAGAAATATTAACAAAAACTTATTTTAAACACGCTAAAATTATAAATAGCTAAAAATGGAAATAAATAAATATCTAGAATTAATAACAACATATCAAATTAACACTACAATTGTAGCTTTACTAATAATTGCACTCTTAATCAGTTCTCTTTTTCTCTACTATACAAACGATATAAAACCATCGGCAATAATATTTCTCTCCGTTATACTCGTACCTATTTTAACTGGAACATTTCTACTCATACTTTATGAATTTTTCAATGTACAGCCAAGCGAAAAACACACCCTAATTCTATGGTCAAGCCTTTTCATAAACACTATTAACCTAAGCACACTCTTGGGCAGATATTCAAAAGAAATATTAAAAAAAGATTTTGACATAGACCATGTCACAAGATATCATTTTACTGCAACACTAAATCTCTTCACAACAATACTACTAATCAGTTTTGCTGTCTCTGTCTTCGTTGATATGAATATGATTTTAATACTTAATCTAACACTATTAGTTTCAAGTATAGTAATATGGTTTAATCATTTAGTCTCTAGATTATTACTAAAAGAGAAATGATTGTCGCCATAACTGGAGCCACAGCAACAGGCAAATCCAAATTAGCACTGAAACTAGCAAAAGAATTCAATGGATATATCCTTAACGGTGATTCAAGGCAAGTTTACAAAGAATTAAACATTGGTACTGCAAAACCATCCCCGCAAGAAATAAAAAAAAGTAGAATTGAACACGAACTCTTTGGTCATGTAAGTATTGAAGAAAACTACAATCTTTACAGATATCAAAAAGAAGCTTTTGAAGTTTTAAATAAAAAAAAAGATAAAACAACTTTCTTAGTTGGAGGAACAGGTCTTTACATAGACTCTGTTGTTTACAATTACAAACTCAAAGAGGTAAATGAAAAAAAAGAAAAAAGAGAAGAACTAGAAAAGCTTACTTTGGAAGAATTACAAAAAAAAATAGGCAGGGATATTGAGAAATTAAATGAAAGTGATAGGCAAAATCCCAGAAGACTTATTCGCTTTCTTGAAAAAGAAAAAATTTCATATAAAAAAGGTAAACCTTTAGAACATATATATTTTGTTTTAAACAAAGATTTTCATATTATTGAAAAAAACATAGAAAAAAGAATAGAGGGTATGTTTAGAAAGGGTCTTTTAGAAGAAAATGAAGAACTTTTTAAAAAAGGTAAACATGAAAAAATAAATACCATTGGATACAAAGAATTTAGGGAATTTTTTAAAAAAGAAATTACGCTTGAAGAAGTTAAGGAAAAGATTTTTTTAAATACCAGAAAATATGCTAAAAGACAAATTACTTGGTTTAAAAGAAATAGAAATGCTATTTGGGTTGAAGATTATGAAGAAGTTTACAATAATTTGAAGTCATTGATTACAAGTTTAAAGTCATAGCCTAAATATTCTCCTGCAATACGACAGTAGTTCATACGATCCATGAATATTTCAAAGTATTCCATAACTTTACAGAATTTCTTATCTATTTTTAACTTAAGAGTTATTGTTTTCTTTTTTTTATCTACCAAAAGTTCATTGTCCACAGTTGCATAATTTACTCTATAGTGAATACTTTCTTTGATTTTTTCTAGGTCATTTTCTA
>PWIP01000004.1 GCA_003560355.1 Candidatus Dojkabacteria bacterium
ATCGGTCATTTCTGCAACTATTACCGTATCAAATTCCAAACCTTTTGCTTTTTGTACAGGAATTACTAAAAGACCACTTTCGTAATTATTTTCATCATGACTGAGAATTTGTCTTTTTATTTTCTCTTTTTTCTGATTTAATCTTTCATAAACACTATTAGCATGATTAACATCTTTACAGATTAGAGCTAGGCTAGCTATATCCTTGTTAAATTCTTCATTAATTTTTTTAATCAATTCATCATCATTCTGTATATATTCAACAGGTTCTCCGTGTCTTAGTACAGCTTCTGGTAGTGCGAATTTTTGTGAAAAACATTTTTTTAATATATCGTTTGCAAAATCAATAATTTCAATTGTAGTTCTATAGCATTTGTTGAGTTTATGATATGAAATTTCTTCTTTAATCCCTCCCTCTTTTTTTAACATTGAAATGATTTCTTCCCATTCTTTTATGTAGAATGGGGGGATTATTGATTGAGCTAGGTCTCCAGCAAGTGTTAAATTGTTATTTTTTGCTATCTTGTGCAGAATCAGAATTTGAAACGGACTAAGATCTTGTGCTTCATCTGCTAGTATATAGTCTTTTTTGTAGCTTTTAACTCCATATATTTCAAAATGAATCCAAAGAATAGGGGCGAGGTCTTCTATTTTGTAATAATTCTGAACCAAGTTTCTTTTATTGTATCCCTTTAACTTCTCTAGCAATTTCTTTGAAGCATATTGACTGTGTGGAATGTACTGAAACATATTTTTGTATATTTTGTAAGGATTGTATTTTTGTTTTAAATAGTGTTGAACTTTTTTAATTTTTTCATCCATACCCTGAACTGGAGCTACATAACCTTCCGATAAATTTTTACGAAACTGTTTCTGTGAATTTGCGTAATTGATAGCTATATCAAGACGTTCTTTCATTGAAATATCAGGATGCTCTTTTTTTAAGGAGTGATATTTTTTTGCAATATCGTGTTTCATGGTACTAGGTATGTTTTCTAAAAGATCTTCTTCAAAACTTTCAAAATATTCTTCTAACAACATCTTAAATTTGTGAGAACCTTTGAACTCTTTAACTTCCAAATCGTCTTTTGTTGTTGAAATGGTGTATTTCTCATCCCATTTTAAAATATTCTTTGCCCAAAAAACGAATGTATTGTGCTCTAAATTATCAATACCTAAACTAGGTAAAACATCAGAAATGTAGTCTAAAAACATTTTGTTAGGGGCAATTATTAATGATTTATGAGCTTTTATATCTCTTTCATGTTTAAAAAGAATATATGCTATTTTGTGTAGTAGAATTGTTGTTTTACCACTACCAGCAACACCTTGGATTATCACAATTTTGTTAATATCTTCTCGTATTATTTCGTTTTGTTGAGATTGTATCGTTGCTACAATATCAGTTAATTTTTTCCCAACTCTGCCTTTTAATTGTGATAGCAAAAACTCATCTGCTGCAACATTCCCTGTTTTTGCATCATATATGTTGTTAATCCTACCTCTTGCAATTTCAAACTGCCTCTTTTGAGTCAAAGCTCCTTCTTGTTTACCGACTGGTGTCTCAAAAGAAACATTTTCTTGAGGTCCAGAGTTTTGATAGTAAAGATTGGCTATTGGAGCTCTCCAATCTGTAACTAGCATTTTTTTTGTTTGAAAATCAAAAAGAGCAAATTTACCTATGTAGGAAGTTATTTCTTTGTCTTCTGGTTTTCTTTTGAATATAATTTTGCCAAAATATGGAGAATTTAACTTTTCGAGTTTTAAATTTATATTTCTTATCTTAAACTCCATCTCAGTCAACATTTGGTTGTAAAGTGAAACTGCGTCAGAACGGTCATCCCCAGTTGTTGTTTCTATTTCATAAATTTGTTTTTCTATCTCTTGGGAAAGCTTTTCAATACCCCTGTACTCTTTCGATATCTCTTGAACGATTTTATTCACAACATTTTCTAAATATCCGTATTCTTCTTCTAATAATTTACTGTCTTTAACAATGTTGCGAAAATCTTGGATATCTGCTATTTCTTTAAACAGTGGGTTTATATTTCTTTTGTAGTCGGGCATAACGGAGCATTATACCATAAAAGCTGTTATGAAACCACCTCCTAAACACTCATTTTTATCAAAAAGTACAAGACTTTGTCCTAAAGCAGGAGCCCATTGTGATTTTTCAAAATCAATAATGGTTTTCTTATTTTCAAATCTAAGTTTTACAGGGGTATCAGCACAGCGATATCTTATTGTCGCAGTAAAATCCTTTTTTTGAAACTCGTATTTAGGATTTATTAAATGTAAATTAGCAACTTCCAAGGTTTTTTTATACAGCTTAGGATGATTTCTTCCTTGTGCTACATAGAGCGTATTTTTTTTAATATCTTTTTTTACTACAAAATATGGCTCTTGTGTCCCACCAACCCTTATACCGTGTCTTTGTCCAGTGGTGTAGAACCATAGTCCTTTGTGTTTCCCAACAACTTTGTTCTCATCAATATCTTTAATATCTCCTTCACTTTCCTTAAGAGTGTTTTTAATAAATTCTTGAACATTTATTTTGCCTACAAAACAAAGTCCCTGGCTGTCTTTTTTTTCAGCTACAGGTAATTTATACTTCTTAGCCAATTTTCTCACCTCTTGTTTTGTTAAATCTCCTAAAGGAAAGATACTTTTTTCAAGTTGTTGTTTTGTAAGTCTATACAGAAAATATGTTTGATCCTTGTTTTTATCTTTAGCCTTGAAAAGCCTCCCACCCATTGTTTTTGAATAGTGACCAGTTGCTATATAATCAGCACCTTCACTGAGTGCTTTTTTCAAAAAGGCATCAAACTTTATATGTTGATTACAAAGTACATCAGGATTGGGTGTATTACCTTTTTTGTATTCATCAAAAAAATTTTGTAGAATATTTTCCCTATACTCCTTTTCAAAATTGTATGTTTTATGAGCGATACCAAGGGTTTCGCAGATTTTGATAGTATCTTCTAAATCTTCTTGCCAAGGACACTTATTCTTAATTCCATAATCTTCATCAGACCAATTTTTCATGAAAACTCCTGTTACGTCATATCCTTTTTCTTGTAGAAGTTTTGCTGATACTGCACTATCTACACCTCCTGATATAGCTACGAAGACTTTCTTTTGCATGTGGAATATTATAACATAGGGGTATGAATGTTTTTAAAAAGACTTTTGTAGAATTTATAGTAGTTGTAGTTATTTTAGTACTTGTAGCTTTAGCATTAAGCTATTTTGTGAGTGATGAGAATGGTGTAAGGGTGATAAATGCTCAACTGGCTGAACAGAATGTCACTCTAGAGGTCGCAGATAATACATTTTTGCAAGGTATTGGTCTTTCTGGGCGAGAATATTTGGAAGAGAATCACGGTATGATTTTTGTTTATGACCAGGAGAGAGAAAATCTTTCCTTTTGGATGAAAGATACCCTTATACCTCTTGATATCATTTTTTTGAATGCTGATTTTGAAGTAGTCGAAATTATTGAGAATGTACCTATTTGTGAAGAAGATCCTTGTCCTACCTATGATTCAGAGCAAAAGGCTCAATATGTTATTGAACTTAATGCTGGTTGGGTAGAGGAGAATAATTTAAAAGAAGGGGATTTGCTAAAAATTAAAGTTCCGGGCCAATCTGATTCATAACCATCCTAACTTTTGCTCCCCACTCATTTGGGGTATGAGGATTGTATCTTGGAGCCATTCTTTCTGGTGTATTTAAGCCCATGGAATAGTATCCTGATAGTCCTTTAGATACAACGTATATTGAGTGTTCCCAATTTTCAAATGTAAACCCATTGGAACCACCCCATCCCCACGCGTTGTATCTCCTGTACAATCTTAAACCACCGCTAGATTCAATAATTGAAATTGCTGGAACTAATCTATAGTCTATCTCAAACTTGTTGGCCATTATGACAATATATCTAGCCTCGTCTTTTAGAGGAGAATTTCTCCTGTTCATATAGTTTTGTATATTTTCTACTTTTTTTTCAAAATTCGGATCAGTATTGATATACAATCTCTCATGTTCACGTTTTTCAAGCACTTCTTCAACTTCTCCAAGTGTTAAGAACTCTATATCCATTGGACTTTTGTAATTAAGAGATTCATCACCCAACGGTCTTTTTTCAGCCTGCTTTTGTACTTCATGCATGTATACTTTCTGATGGTTATTATTTCCATGCCTATAACTGTGGGTCATTAAGCCAACGAAGACAATAGCTACAGTGATTAATAATATTTTTTTGTTTAATGAGTTGAGCAATATACCGTCCATATAGTTTAATTACAGTATTGTCAAATTATCAAGAAATGTCAAGTTATATTAAACTTCTGCCCGTTATATTGCTAGGCCTTTTGATATTCATCAGTTTTAATATTGTGGGAGCTACATCGGTTAAATTACCCAATCTTAACTGTACCAAACCCCTTCTTTTAATCTCATCATCCACAATTAAAAATGGGACAGGATTTTGAGTATGCTCGGTATTTGGTAATTGTGTTGATGGTTCTATCATTCTCTCAACGTTACCGTGATCTGCGGTAATAATTGTTGTCCATCCAAATGCCTGTGCGAATTTAACTATTTGAAT
>PWIP01000043.1 GCA_003560355.1 Candidatus Dojkabacteria bacterium
GAGATATTGGAGATGTTTAAAAAATTTGAATAATGTAGTAAAATACCACAGTTATTACATAATATTAAAAATTTTGTGGTATGAGTGATGGTGAGAGTGTTCTAGTCCAATCTGTTTCTCTTTTTTCCCTCCTTTTGTTAGCTTTTTTAGGTTACGGATTTTTTCTGAGCCCGAATTTAAATCAAGAAGAGCTACAACAAGAAGTTTTACCAGCTACTGAAGTTTTGTCTGTTGTAGATCAAAGTAACCCTTATGCCTACGATTGTCCTGAAACTTTTTCCGTGATTGAAGTTCCAAATGATTATCCAACAATTCAAAGAGCTATAGATGCTGCTGTTGGTGGTACAATAATTAGGGTTGCTCCAGGAGTCTACATTGAAAGTATTAAATTAAAACCAGAAATATGTTTGATAGCAGAAGAATTTGGTAAATCTGAAATTCAAAGTTTGAGTGATACTATTCTTCAAGCAAGTAGTCAAAGTAAGGTGCAAAATTTCAAGATTAATGGTTTAGATAGATCTAGTGTAGGAATTTCTGCAGTTAATGCTCAGGGGGTTAATATTGAAGTTAACACTTTTGAAAATTTAGATTATGCGATTTTAAGTAGTGAAAATTCTGAATTGAGTATTAATGCAAATTCCTTTCGTTCTGTAGATTATGCTCTTTCTATTGAAAATGGAAGTTTCTTTCTGGAACAAAATAATATCCATGCCAATATTGCAGGTGTAGATGCTGTTTCTTCAAGTGGAGAGATAGTGGGTTTGGTTTTTGAGGCGGGAGAGTATGCTGTTAAATCACAAAATTCAGATTTGTTTTTAAACAAAAATATTTTTAAAAATCAAACATCCACAGCTTTACAGTTGTCTAATGAAGGTAATTATGAAATAGGAGATAATTTTTTTGAAAATGTGAATGAAGAGATTTTATATAAATAACAAGAGGAGTGTTCAAGTTACAATCTTTTTGGTGCACTTCTTGCTTGTATTATATGCGAGCTTTTTGGTTACTCGCTAATGAGTTACAATTTCTATCTGTCCACCATTAACGTTAACCTCTATTGAGCAGGGGTTTTCTCCTCTACTGGAAATAATGTCGTAGTTTCCAGCAAGTCTAACTTTGTTTCCATCAATTGTTAATTCTCCTTCACCTTTAACATTGTACTTTATCTTATGTCCTATTTCTTTGGGTAATGAAAGAGTATGATTCCCATCCCTAACAGTAAGCAAAAATCTTGTTGTTGGAACAGACTCTGTGGAAAATTTTAGATTTATTTCACCTCCACGAAGTACCCCTCTTAAATTTTCAATTCTTTGTCCTTCCAAATTAATATTTAATATACCGTCATTATTTGAATTTATTTCCAAGTCTGTCGGTATTTGAGAAGCACCTAATATGACAGAAGGGTGTTGCTGAATGAATTTTTGCAAAGGTGTAAGTTTGTAATTTGTAGAATCAATATCAACCTTCAGTTCTGAATTTGCTATTCTGTGCCCTATAAAGATGTCTGTATTATCTCCTTTTGGTGGGTGAGTTCTGAAATAGTAAAAATTATTGTTGGAGTCTAAAAGTGAATATTCTTTCTCATTTATATTAAAAGTAACATCTTTGAGATTTACTGTATTAGGATAATATTCTGTTCTTAATTCCATTGTGCTGTTGTAAATTTCATAGGGTGTAGAATCTGATATCTCTGGACCTAAATGTCCTGGTTTTACTACTGCAAGGACGGTGTGTGAAAGTAGTATTAGAACTAAAAAGAATACGATTACTTGGAATGTTTTAAAGGCCCACTTTTTATTGCATAATAACCTGTACAAAATATTGAGAAAAATTATCCCTCCTATTAAATAGATACCTATCTCCCATATTCTCCATGTTATGTAATTGAAAAGATTTGTGAGTAGTATTAAACCTACAATGATGGTGAAAAAAACCATCCCCCAATTTGTCCGTCTCTTGTTATCTTCACATGTTGTCATTTCCATAACCCTAGCTTAATATGTCAAAGATTTTTAATCAATATCCAATTCCAAAAACCCATTTTTGTTTTGCTGGTTTCCCAGTGAATATACATTTACCATTTCCTTCTCCTATCAAACATCTTGAAGATGCTCCTGTAGCATATTTAATTTCACCTTCACTTTCCTTTGATTGATTCCAGAAGGCTTTTACAAAGCCTCTTTTGTTTTTAAAAAAGTCTTTAAAATCTTCAAAATTCTCTATTTCGTGAGTATTATCATTTAAGAAGTTTTTTGCTTTTTTGAACATATCAGACTGAATATCCTCCATTAGATTTTTCACATTCTTAGGTATATTTTTAAACTCTACGGACTTTTTTTCATTTGTATCTCTTCTGCAAACGACAGCTTTTTTCTTTTCAACATCTTTTGGACCAATCTCAATCCTTACAGGGATTCCTTTCTTTTCCCAATCATTAAATTTAAAACCAGGTGTTAAATAATCTCTGTAGTCTGTACTTGTTGATATACCTTCTTTTTGTAAATCACTTTCAATCTTGCTGCAAACCTTTTCTACACTTTTTCTTTCTTCTTGAGTTTTCCATATTGGAATTATTACTACTTGAGTTTCGCTCATTTTTGGAGGTAGAACTAAACCTCTGTCATCACTATGTGTCATTATTAAAGCTCCGATTAATCTTGTACTTGCTCCCCAGCTTGTTTGCCAAACATATTTCTTTTCATTATTTTTATCTAAATATGTAATATCAAATGCTTTTGCAAAATTGTCTCCTAAGTTATGAGATGTTCCAGCTTGTAGGGCTTTACAATCTTGCATCATTGCTTCAATGGTGTATGTACGTAAAGCTCCAGGGAATTTTTCGCCTTCGGATTTTTCCCCAGATATTAGTGGTACTGCCATGTATTCTTCTACGAAATCTTTGTAAACTTTTAGCATTTTTAAAGCTTCTTCTTCAGCTTCATCGTGTGTTGCATGTGCAGTATGCCCTTCCTGCCAAAGAAATTCTGAAGTTCGCAAAAAGAGCCTAGTTCTCATTTCCCATCTTACAATGTTTGACCATTGATTAATTAATATTGGTAAATCTCTGTAAGAAGTAACCCATCTAGCAAAGGAATCATACATTATTGTTTCTGAGGTTGGTCGAACAATTACTTCCTCTTCTAATCTTGATGCTGGGTCTACCATTAGTTCCTTTCTACTATTCAGTTTTAGCCTATGGTGAGTGACCACTGCTGACTCTTTTGCAAATCCTTCAACATGTTCTGCTTCTTTATTCAACAAAGACTTTGGTATGAAAATTGGAAAGTAGACATTTCTATGTCCGGTTTCTTTAATCATTCTTCCTAAATTTTCTTGTATTTTTTCCCATAAAGCATACCCATTGGGTTTAATGACCATACAGCCTCTTACAATTGAATTCTCTGCTAAATCCGCTTCTCTAATTACATCGAGATACCATTGGGAATAGTTTTCTCCCCTGGGGGTAATCCTTTCTTTTTTCATGGGTACACAGAATTATATTAAATATCTCCGATTCTATCGTAAATTACTTGCCTAGTCTAGCGTAATAGCTGAAAGCATAGAAATATTTTTGTAAAGATTGGTCTGTTGATTTGTATTCATTATCAAAAAACCAATCTGCGATTACTTCTCTCATTCTACATATTTCTTTGAGACGTTCCTTGTTTTTAGGATCTTCTTTAGTTAAGTCTGCGAGTTCAAGGGCTCTTTCAAATGCCAATGTTGCATATCTCATGTTCCCTTTGTTTCTCCACCTTATGGTTCTTTCAACTTCGCTACCAATATTTGCCATTTGTTCACATAGTCTCAAACTGAACCATTTTTCAGGTTTTAGGGTTTTATGGTGTATTAATTTCATTTCTTGACTAGACGGTCAACTATTTCTTTAATTTTAATTTGCATTTTAGTATCTTCCACTCCTCGAGATCTGTTTCCTTGTGTAGGTCGGATATTTATCATTGAATCAAATTCTACAAAATCATCAGTACCATACATTTCCGGATACAAATTTATTCCCCATAGATTTTCTTGTTTTGAACTATCCCCAATTAAAAATTTTTCTTGATCTGCGTGCATTTCAGCATCTATAACCATAATTTCCCTTTCAACATCGACAACAGCTTTTACAATAGCATCGTACATTCTCTTGCTCATTTCTTCTAGTTCCTTCAATGTTATTTCTCGTTCAATTTTCTTCATAATGCCTCAATGATAATGGAAAATACAAAATTTTACAATTCAGCCCTAATTGCTTAAAAGTTTTTTAACACATATAATTGAGTTCAATGAAAGTTGTTGTTTGTAATACAGATGAATTTAAAGGTGGTGCTGCAAAAGCTGCCAAAAGAATTTCTAAAAGTTTACTACTTAATGGTGTAGATGTGACATTTTTTTCCTTAGAAGGTAATGGAGAAGCTAGAAGTGAAAGTTTTTTCTTTCGTAAGGGCAAATTTTTTTGGAGTAGGTTGGAACAATATCCAAAACTTTTTTTTTCAAATAATTTTGCAGCTCCATTTAGTACTTCAAAGTATTCCCTTGGGCATAGAAAATATGTTGAGGTTTTGAACCCAGACATTATTCATTTAAACTACATAAA
>PWIP01000016.1 GCA_003560355.1 Candidatus Dojkabacteria bacterium
AACTTTAAGCAAATCTTTAAAAATATCGTCATTTTTATTTTTAACAATACTGTACTTAAACTGTGGATTATATGTATCACTATCAAAAAATTTCTCCCTTTCTGTTTTCAAATTTGTTGGAGTAACGACCATAGAAAGAGGAATTCTCAAGTCCGCCAACTTCTTGGTTACTTGCTCTAGTGTTAATTTTCTATCTTCTTCTTTATTTCGCCTTTTTAAAATCATCACCCATTATATTAAAAATTTACCAACTTACAAAATTACTTTTTCCTTCTGACATCATTTCTAAAACAGAACCTGTCCCTTTGGCAACACAAAACAAAGGTTCATCCGCAACATATACAGGAACTCCTGTCGCTTTAGTAAAAAGCTTATCAATATTTCTAAGTAATGCTGTACCACCACTAAGAACAATACCTTTATCCATTATGTCTGCAGAAATTTCAGGAGGAGTTTTTTCCAAAACATTTTGAATGTCATCAATTATTTGAGTCAAAGGTGATTGTAAAGCAGAAGCCACTTCGTTTGAATCAACAGAATATGACTTTGGCATACCAGATGCTGAATCTCTACCCTTAACTTCCATTTTTTTAGGATTTTCTTCCTTTAATGCAGAACCCACAGTTATTTTTAAAAGCTCTGCTGTTTGTTCACCAACAATTAAACTATTATGTCTTCTCATATAGTTAATTATTGCTTCGTTCATAGCATCACCAGAAACTCTAAGAGAGCTAGATTGTACAAGACCATTCAGAGAGATTACCCCTATTTCTACAGTACCTCCACCCATATTAACAATCATATTTCCTGATGATCTATATATCGGTATCCCAGCACCAATTGCAGCAAGAAGAGGTTCAGGCATAAGATGAATTTTACGAGCACCAGCACCAACAGCAGCTTTAATAACGGCTCTTCTTTCAACAGAATTAATACCGGCAGGCACACTAATGATTACATCTGGCTTTAAAAACCTCCCTTTACCAAGTGATTTATTAAAAAAATATTTTAAAAGGGATTCTGTTACCCTAGAGTCTGCAATAACACCTTCACGCATAGGTCTTTTAGCAACAATATGCTCTGGAGTTTTACCTATCATTTCTTTAGCTTCATTACCAACAGCCAAAACAGAAGATTTATTTAAATCTAAAGCGACAACAGTAGGTTCCATAAATACTATGCCTTCACCCTCCACAAAAACAACAGAGTTCGCTGTTCCTAGATCTATTCCTACTTTTTTATTCAAAAACTTCATTTAAATCACAACTATATAATTAAATACCCATAGCCTTTAAAACATCAGCTATGGTTTTTTGAGCAATTTTGTTAACTTTTTTCTCTCCTTTTTCAAATAATTCTAAAACATAATCATCACCCAATTTATCCAAATCCGCTTTCTTTGCCCTAACGGGTTCAAGAAATCTTTCAAGAGCATTAAAAAGTTTCTCCTTAACTTCTACATCACCAACCTTACCCTTCACATATCTCTCCTTTAAATCTTTTACTTCGTCTAAATTATCGTTGAAAAAATCATGATATACAAATACTGGATTACCCTCAACTTTTCCCGGATCTGTAGCTCTAATTCTGTTTGGATCAGTATACATAGACATAACTTTTCTCTTAACATCTTCCGTACTATCGTTAAAAAATATCCCCCCTGTTGATTTTCCACTCTTGCCCTTACCATCTAAACTAATTAATACAGGGCCTATGAGCTTCTTTGGGACTTTAAAAACATCCCCATAAAGAGAGTTAAACCTATTTGCAAAATACGCGGCAATTTCTACATGAGCTTCTTGATCCTTAGCAACAGGGACGACATCAGAGTTCATAATTAAGATGTCAGAGGCCATAAGTACAGGATAGCCCATCAAACCATATGTCAAAGTATTACCCTGAGCTATTTTCTCTTTCAAAGCAGGTTGTCTTTGTAACTCCGGCATATTAATTAGCATTGAAAGAATTACATGCAATCTAAAAGTTTCAGGAACTCTTGACTGCCTGTAAAAATTAACTTTTTTCGGGTCAACTCCAAGGCTAATTTGCTCTCTAACTAGTTCAATAGCATTCTTTTTAAAACTTGAGGGATTATTAAAATGAGTTGTTAAACTGTGATAATCCGCAGAAAAAATCAAACACTCATACTCATTTTGTGCTTCTATCCTTGCTTTCAAAGTACCAGGATACTGACCAATAGTATATGAATTAGAACTAGGCCTATCTCCCGTCAGCAAAATTTTCTTTTTCATATGTTGTATAATTAAAACTAACTAATGGATTATACAATAAATTAAAAATTGATATACTGTAAATATGAAAAATTGCTTTTTAAAACTTTTGATTTTTCTCCTAATTGTTGGTAGTACCCTTTTAGTAATATATTATGCTAAAGGTTACAGAATAAATCTCACCGATACTGATAATATTGTAGTAGAAACCGGTATATTACACTTACGAACAGAACCTAGCAGGGCAAATTTTTGGCTTTCAGAAGACTTTACAGGCAGAACATCAAGAATTATTTCTTCAATACCCGCTGGAGAATATACTTTGGATATTTGGCTTGAGGGATATCATGGTATTAAGTATGATATAGAGATTTTTGCCCAAAGATCTACTCCGCTTTCTGTATTCCTTTTCAAAGAAGACCCCATTGAAGAAATAAAGAGTGAAATTGAAGGCACTGTACTTGATATTCATATAGATAACTCTCGCCACAATGTGCTAATACTTGTCCAAGAACTTCAAGAGGAAGAAGAAGTGCAAAAAGACTACACTGTGTTAAGATATCAAACAAATACAAGATTCTGGCAACTAGGAAACAATCCTTCAGAAATCTTTACTTTCTCAACAGATATTAATAGTGAAATAGAAGATTTTTCAGTTTCTAATAATAGCAAAAATATTTTGTTAACAATATCAAACCAACAAGAGGAAATACTAGATGAAAACTCAGAATTCCTTTCAGCAGGTAAACATCTAATCTCCCTAGACACACAAACTGTTTTAGCAGATATTGCTGATATTACAGAACAAGAAACTAAATGGACACATGATGGAGAAAATTTACTATGGAAAGACGAAGATAGTGGAATTAACAAATTAAACCTAAAACAACCTAACTTACCAATACTAGTTTACACACCACCAGAGGATACAGAAATCATTTATTACGACTCATGTACAAATGGAGAAGTTTATGTCTTGCTGAAAACACAAGAAAATGCGTATGTATCACTTTCTAGAGTTTCAGAAGATTTGGAAGAAAGCTTTCTTGTAGAAAGAATATACTATCAAAACGAAACAAGATTTCTCAAAGACTGGAAAGAAAAAAATGAAATACCCTACCAATCATTTACAAATTCGCCACAAAGTACACTTTTTGTTGGTCAACCTAAAGAATTTCTAATATCTAAAGAAAACGAAACCATTCTTTTTAAAACAGAATTTGCCGCATATATGTATGATATTGCAGAGGACAAGTATGTTTTAATTAATCCTTACGAAACAGAAATTCTAAGTTTTTCACCTAATGGTAAAAAGATCGCTTTTTTGAGTTTAGAAAATGAAAAACTAGGATTTTTTAGATTTGACAAAGAAGAAAGTGATTATTCTATAGAGCTTGGTGGTAATTATGTGGCTAATTATATCAACAAAGAAGATTGCCATGATTTTGCATGGCATACAAATTCACAAAACATTTACTATACTTGCGAAAACGCACTATATGCTACTGATATTAGGACAGATGGTAATATAAATGTTGTAAGAGAATTTGGAGAAAAAATAATGTTAGCAAACAAAGATAAGGTTGTTACATTGAATGAAGAAGATGAAGTTACTAATATTGTAGAACTCACTATCAACTAGAAAAAACGCACCCGGTAGGAATCGAACCTACAACCTACGCGTTAGGAGTGCGTTGCTCTATCCACTTGAGCTACGGGTGCATTACATAATCGTAGTATTTTACCATAAAAACACTACTTGATATCAAAAAGTTTCAAATTTTCAATTTTTGAAAAATGTTTTTTATTCAAAGAGACTTTGATTTATCCTTCATCCTCAAAAAATCAATTATAACAGTGGTGTCTAGAAATAGTTTTTTAGACATCTTTAGAAAACCTCCTGTCTATATCACTTCTCATCTTTTTGTAATCTTTTAGATCAAACCAACTACCGTCAATACTCAAAAGTTTTTTTTGATACTCATTATAATTACCTTCTCCATCTTGAATATAAAGTTTAAGCCAAAAAACATCTCCTAGACCATTACCATACCTCATTTCCTTTGGAATAGTTATTTGTCCTTTACTGAAAGATTTTATGTATTTTTGCTTTTTATAATTCATACTGAAATTCAGTATAGACTGAATTAGCTTAAAGGTTAAAAAAAAGTTCAGAAGTGTTTAAACTCTCCACCTAAAAACAAACAAAAAACTAAAATTAATGATATAATTCTCCTTTGATGCAAAAATATATTGATATAAAAAAAGCTAATACTCATAATTTAAAAAATTTGAGTGTTCAAATACCAAAAAACCAACTCGTTGTTCTCACAGGAGTTTCA
>PWIP01000042.1 GCA_003560355.1 Candidatus Dojkabacteria bacterium
TCCAGTCTGTGTCTTCCATAGCTTCTTCATACCACAAGAAAGCTTCTTCAACAGAAGATGATGTCATAATATTTACATTTACAGACCACCTGTCAAAAGAAGAATCTCTAACTTGCCCTCCGGGTAAAGGAATATCTTCTGGGAACCTTTCAGAGATTAAATTCTGCTCAAGTAGACCTTCATCTACTCTAGGATATTCACTTTCTGTTAGTTCTTCTTCTTGTTCAGTTTCAAAAGTCTCTTCCTCCAAACGTTCCACTTCTCTCATCTCTCTTTCAATTTCTTGCCCTATCTCTTCCCAAACATCCTCTACTTCTTCTACTCTTTCTGCTGCTCCTCTGTATGCAAAGAAGGCAATACCTCCACAGAGAAGAATAATTACAAGAATAACTCCCAGTACAATCATGATTATTTTCCCTGCTCCTCCTTTTTTCTTTGTTTCTTCTTTCTTTTTTTCTGTTTTAACCTCTGTCTCTTTTACTTCTACATCCTTTTTTTCATCCATAAATTTGTCTTTTAAAATTTAAATATTCTTAGTTTGAATATATAACAAAAAAAGATTTTTTACAAATTTCTTGATATACTTCTGAACATGCATGAAACTCCAATGATGCAACAATTTAAAGGTTTTAAGAGACAGTATCCTGATAAAGTGGTGTTGTTTCGTATGGGAGATTTTTTTGAAACTTTTGGAGAAGACGCAAAGATAGCTGCAAAGGTTTTGAATATAACTTTGACATCTAGAGATAAGAAAAAAGATTCACCCCCAATGGCTGGTTTTCCACATCATGCTTTAAATCAGTATTTGCCAAAATTCATAAAATCCGGTTATTGCGTTGTAGTAGTTGATCAATTGGAAGATCCTAAATTAGCAAAAGGAATTGTTAAAAGAGGAGTTACTAGAATTGTAACTCCAGGTACTCTTGAGGAAGATGAAACCTCTTATACAAAAAACATCTTTCTTGTTAGTCTTTACAAAATGAAAAATACTTTGGGTGTAGGAGTTATAGATATTTCTACTGGAAATCTCAAAGTTTGTGATTGCCCATTTTCTGAAGAAAATGTAAAAAGAATTCTGAATTCTTTTGAACCAGGAGAGATATTACTTTTAGAAAATGAACTGGATATTTCATTAACTGGGAATATAGTGCAGTTTTTAGAAGCGGATTTTGTTAAGAGTGGTAAGTATGAAAAAGTTTTGAAAGATTTTTACAAAGTCAGAGGTTTAAATTCTCTGAATTTGAAACGTACTCTACCCTCTTGTGTTTGTGCTGGAATGATTTTGGATTATGTTACTGAGACTCAAAAAACAAATCCAGATCATATTTCAAAACCAGAGTTTTTTAATTTAGATGGAACAATGTATTTAGATTCTTCAACTATTAAAAATTTAGATTTGGTTTACAACTTTGCTACAGCTTCTACCCAGGGTTCTTTGCTCTCTATTGTTGGCGATACAAAAACAAATATGGGCTCTAGAGAATTGTATAACTGGCTTTTGAATCCACTTCTTGACCATGAACAGGTAAAAAGGAGGTTGGATATAGTGGATTATTTTTTTCAAGATTTTGGACTTTTAAATGAAGTTAGGGATGTGTTAGGTCGGGTGAACGATTTAGAAAGATTAGTGGGTAGAATTGGTTTGAACAGAGCAAATGCCAGAGATTACAAAGCTATAGAATCTTCTTTGATAGAAATAGAGGAGCTTTTTGAGAAATTGAAGGTTTTAAATAAAAAGTATTCTGTTTTTTCTCAAGAACTTTTTGAAAAAAAGACAGAATATTCTCTTAAAGAATTAGTAGAGTTAATTAATGAAGTAATTAGAGAGAATCCTCCTTTGTTGATAACGGAAGGTTTTTTGATAAAAGATGGTTACAATGAAAAAGTTGATGAACTTAGAAATATCTCTGGAAGTAGTAAAAATTGGGTTAAAGAGTTTGCTATACAGGAAAAGAAAAAAACTGGAATAAGTAATTTGAAAATAGGATTTAATAGAGTCTTTGGATATTACATTGAAGTAAGTAAAGTTAATCAGTCAAAAGTTCCTTCAGAATATATACGTAAGCAAACTTTGGTTAATAGTGAGAGGTATATAACTGATGAATTAAAAGAAAAAGAAGATGAAATTTTAAATGCAGAGTCAAAATTATCTGAATTGGAGTTTGAATTATTTCAAGAATTTCGTAAAAAAACTCTACCATATATTGAAAATGTAAAAAAGGTTGCTTGTGAAATTGCGTTTTTAGATTGTTTACAAGGTTTTGCAAATTGTGCTATGCAAAATAATTATATCAAACCTGAAGTCTTAAATATTGGTTTAGGAAATAAAGAGATAGAGATTAAAGATTCCAGGCATCCAGTAGTTGAAATTTTAAGTGAAGAAGAATTTGTTTCAAATGATATTTTCATTGATGATGCACAAAGAAGGATGAACATTTTGACAGGTCCGAATATGTCCGGTAAATCCACCTACATCAGACAAATTGCTCTGTGTGTTCTACTAACTCAAATAGGTTCTTTTATACCAGCATCATATGGAAAAATTACAATGGTGGACAGAATTTTCACTAGGGTTGGTGCTTCTGACGATTTAGTTAGAGGAAGAAGTACTTTCATGGTTGAAATGGATGAGGCTTCCAATATTTTAAATAATGCAACAGAAAACAGCCTAGTAATATTAGATGAAATAGGTAGAGGTACTAGTACATATGACGGAGTTAGTATAGCTTGGGCTTTAGCGGAATATTTAATAAAAAATATTGAAGTTAGAACAATGTTTGCAACCCATTATCATGAATTATTAGCTTTGTCTGAATCAAATCCTGATTTAATAACTAATCTAAATGTTCAGGTTGATGAGGATGAAAAAAAAGAAGAAGTTGTTTTTTTAAGAAAAATTGTAGAGGGTGGTACAGACAGAAGCTATGGTATTCATGTTGCAAAGCTTGCTGGTTTACCTGATGAAGTAATAAAAAGAGCTAGAGAAATTTTAACCTCATTTGAACAGACAGCGATGTTTAGTAAAAAGAATATCAATATACCTATGCAGGAAGTGGAAGTACAAAAAAGTTCAGACAAAGATGGGATGAAACAATTCACTCTTTTTCCTGATGATAGCAAGCGTTTACTCAAAGAACTTAAGAATTTAGATTTGGACAAATTAACTCCAATAGAAGCGTTAAATAAATTAAATAAATGGAGAAAGAAATATCTTAATTAAAAAATAATTCCAAATGTTTTCTGTAAAAACGGAGAATATATTGTTGAATTATTTTGTGTTGCTTTTTACAATAGGTTTGCTTCTGACTTTTAGTTTAAATCTTCCTCTTTTATTAATTTTTACAATATTATTATCCTCTGGAATTTTTTTGTTTTTTGATAAATAT
Source organism: Candidatus Dojkabacteria bacterium (assembly GCA_003560355.1). Taxonomy (GTDB): domain Bacteria; phylum Patescibacteriota; class Dojkabacteria; order SC72; family T1SED10-24; genus PWIP01. The sequence continues at coordinate 3,387 of PWIP01000042.1, forward strand.
TTCTTCTTTAAACTATCATTTTTGTTAAGCATTTTACTTTCAATATTATTTCTTTTTTCATTACCAACTTTAAATATTCTTGTAATTCTAATTCTTTTTATTGCTATTTCTCAAATTTGTCTTTCTTTTACATATTTTTTACTTTTCCCAATTTTGTATTTTCACTTTGATTTCTTAGAAATATATTTAGTTATATCCATATTTATACTAACTTTAATTTTTACTTTTTTGTTTGGTTTGAGAAAATTAAACAGGGAATTTAATAAAAAGCTTTTTTCTAATGAATTAAAAAATCGCTTTTTTAGACACGATATCTGTAATTTATGCAGTATTATTTTTTTGCAAAACAAAGATAAAAACTTAGAACCTATTTTAGAAAAAATGAGATTAAATTTGCGTTCGCCAGAAATATCCTCCAAGAGTTCAATAGCTGGTCTTTTAAGAAAAACCGTATATCTTTTAGATTATGATTATAATTTAAAAATATTGAATAATTTTTTTTTAATAGGAGATGATCTTTCCTGGGTTTGTTTTTTTTACAATCTTTTAGAAAATTACGGTAAAAGAGGTTCTACCATTATTGTTCAAAACGAAGCAGTTTATATTTCTTTAAAAAAAGGAAGAAGGAAAGCTTTAGATAGATTTCTTTCAAGTCAGTTTGTTAAGGATAGTGTTGATATTAAAGATGGTGTTTTGAAGTTTGAATACTAGGTTTGTGTATATATCTAACCTCTGTTGTATAAATTTCCCCTTTTTGGTTTTTATAAATTCTTTTTTTATATTTTCCATTATAAATATCTAACTGTTCTTCTACTATGCGGGAGTTTGATGTCATGGCATAATACTCTCGTTTTCTATTTGCTCCATACATTTCTTCATGTATTATTTTCTTTTCTCCGCTTTTCTTATCTTCTATAATACGTACGATTCTCTTTTTACGAAAACCCGACTCATCATGCTCTCTGTATTCTGTAATCTGCTCTTGGTTGTCCTCTTCATATAAGTAAGAGTATGTTTCAACGCAACCTTCTAATTGTCTCTGATATAAAGTAACGGCTCTATCTGTAGAAAAGACTGGAAAAATTTCCCCTTCAATTCCCTCTTTAA
>PWIP01000092.1 GCA_003560355.1 Candidatus Dojkabacteria bacterium
AAGACAGCCCAAGGGGTTGTAACCCGTCTCTTTGTAAAGTTTGATTTGCTCTTTAGCTAAAAGCTCTTTGTTGTTCTCATACTTTTTGTTTAATTTCTCCAACTTAGGTTTCAAAGTAGCCATCGTCTTAGTCATGGACATTTGTTTTTTGGTACTTCTAATTAACAAAAGCCTGACTACAATAGCTAAAACTATTACTGCCCAACCTAAGTTTTCTCCAAAAAGATAATACAAGCTTATTAATGCATTTAAAACTGGATGAAAAAGAAAATTATTCCAAATAAATGACAACATTTTAACCTACTTTTTCCAATTTAATTAACAGGGTCGTACGTTCCTACAACAGGAGTAAGAAAAGAATTACACCTTAAAAGCCTTTTTACAGTTTTCCAACCTCCTAAAAAAACACCCTCTTTCTGTATTACCTCATAGGCATAAACAGAACAATGAGGTGTAAGTCTACAAAGTCCTGGTTTTGAGAGATTTTTTCTGTAAAAAACTATTAAACCCAATATTATATTCTTCATTTAGCAAAAAGTTCTTTAAATTGTTTTTTAAGTTCTTTTTCTAAAACTTCAAAATTCTCTGGCAGTTTAAACGCTATGTATGTAATCTTAAAGTTCCTGTTTTCAAAAAAACCTTCGTTAAGAAAACTTTGAATAACATATCTTACTCTTCTCTTAAATTTGTTCCTTTGGTTTGCTTTGCCTATTTTCTTGCTAACAACAACACCAAATTTACAATTAGACATACCTTCATCCTCCAAACCTATCAACATTCCAAACTCTCCTTTTACCTTCTTTCCAAGTTTATATATCCTTTCAAAATCTTTTTTTTCGGATATACGATATTTCTTCTTAAGCATATTACCTAATAGTTTTAGTTTTCTTTTTCCTTCGCAGAGTGTACTCCTCAGAGGCAGTTAGGGCAACTTTACCTTTCTTTCTTCTTTTCTTTAAAACTTCTTTTCCTTGTTTCGTTTTGTTTCTTTTCAAAAACCCAAACTTTCTTAATCTCTTTAAATTTTTTGGTTGATACGTTCTCTTCATTGTCTAAAAAGCAAAATTTTAATTACCTTTGCGATTATATATCAAGAAGGGCTTTGTGTAAATGATTTTTTGGAAAGGTCTCAGTCCAATATCTTCTTAACCTCTTTTACTAAAGACTCAGAATCCATTTCGGTCTTAATTAAATACGAAGTCGCTCCTATATCAAAAGCCTCTTTTATTGCTTTTTCACTAGCCATATTGGTTAACACAAGAACTGGTGCTTTACCATATTTATCTGGACTTTCTGTTTTAACATTCAAAACAGCCAAACCATCTAAACCGGGCATCATTAAATCCAAAATAACCAGAGAGAGAGATTTTCCTTCGCTTTCCAAAATTTCCAACCCTTTGTATCCATCATTTGCACGAAGGGTCTCGTAGCCTGCCGATTCAAGTATTTCACAATACGAATCAAGCAACATATCTTCATCTTCAACTACTAGTATTTTCTTTTTACTCATTTTTTTTAATCTTAAAATAGTTATTTTCCTTGACTTAAAGCTAACAAAAAGACCAAGCTTTGTCAAATATATATGATTCTAAGGAAAATAGACATTGGAAGTGGTACTAAAAAATCCTTTCAAGAACCTACTTTTTCTAAAAACTTACATTAATTATCCACAAACTTTATTTTTTTCATTATAATGCTTACCTAATCACTGCCCCCAAAAATATTAGTGTCGTTTTTAATTTGTTTTCTTTTTTTCATGCAGAAAATTGACCCACAAGCACACCTAGAGAAAATAACAACACCACAAAGTTCTCAAAAAAACAATATTTTTGCAGAAGAAAGTGTGGATAAAAGCTGGAAAGTTATTAAAGAGCTTTTAAAAATGAAAATTTCTCACAGAGAGTTTGTTATGTGGTACGAAGGCTTTTATCTCTACAAAGTTTCTAACGGTATTGCAGAATTTAGATGCTCCAAAACATATCAAAGAGAATGGATTTTAAATAATCATTCCAGATTACTTAAAAGTATTCTGTATGAAATAATGGGGCAGAATGTTGAAATAATCGTTAATATTAAAGAGGATAACAAAGTAAAAAAGAATAAAAAGAAATACGAGTATCATGGTTCTGATATGCCCATTTTTAGCGAGGAGAACAATTTTGAAAAACAAAAACTTCAATCTTTAGAATATTCTCAGCTAAATCCAGTCTATTCTTTTGAAAATTTAGTAATAGGGTCTGGTAATAGATTGGCAAATGCCGTAGCTCAAGCCGTAGCAGAAAACCCTGGAAAAGCATACAATCCTGTCTTTTTCTATGGAAGAACTGGAGTTGGAAAAACCCATTTAATGCAAGCTATAGGTAACTGTATTTTAAACAAAAATCCTTCAAAAAAAATAATATATTGTAGTTCTGAACAATTTTTAAACGAAGTTATTGATGCAATTAGAACTGGAAAAACAGAAAACTTTAGAAATAATTACAGAAAATTGGATGTTCTGATAATTGATGATATACAATTCATAACCAACTCCCCTAAAACACAAGAAGAGCTTTTTCATACTTTTAACTCTCTTCATCTTTCTGGCAAACAAATCATTATGGCTTCTGATAAACCTCCAAAAGAAATAGACGGACTTACAGACAGACTTAGATCCAGATTTGAAGGGGGTATGGTTTGCGATATTCAACCACCTGATTATGAAACGAGAAGAGCTATACTTCTTAAAAAATGTGAATATCATAATATGAATCTGTCTAGTGAAATTTTGGAAACCATTGCTACAAATATTGAAAGTAATGTTAGGGAACTTGAGGGAGCTATTACTAAAATAGCTACAACTATTAAAGTTTTAGGCAAAAATGTATCACAAGAAGAAATAATACAAATTCTTGCAATAGATATAGAGAGTAAAAGAAAGAGAATAACTCCTGAAAAAGTAATAGATTCTGTATGTGATATTTTTGATGTAACAAGTAGAGAGATCAAGGGGAAGAGAAGAACAGCATATGTAGCACTTTCTAGACAAATAGTTATGTATATATTAAGAGATAGTCTGGAATATCCTCTTGAAAAAGTTGCAAAACAAGTTAACAGAAAAGATCACACTACTGTTCTTCATGCTTGCGAAAGAATACAAAAAAGAATGGAGCAAGACAAAAGGTTTGCTGAAAAAGTAGAAAAGTGTAAACAAATTATATTGGAATAGAAATTATTTATTTAACTAACCAATCTATATAATTTTCAGGATTAATTATTTTAAATTTTGGAAAAAACTTTTACTAATATAATTACGTTGTAATTTCATTCCCTCAAATAGTCAAATTTACGGGAATGCAATTCCCGTAAATAATGTTAGTTAAATTCAAAATTTTTGTGTATAACTTTGTAGTTAACATTTGAATAAGCATAGAATAAATACTAATATATCTACATTCAAAAAATGTTGTATTAAAGTTCTTTTCTTTTATATACCTTTACTATACTAAATTAATATTTTTTTTATTAAAAAAACTTATCCATTTAATCCACAATTAATATCCACGGTAAAAAATAAGCTTGAAAACAGAAACTAGTTTTTTAAAATATTGTGAAGTTAGTATTTTAATAATTATTCAATAATCCACAGTTAAAAAGTTTTTAATATTTCCTTTGTATTTAAGAAAAAATAAACATAATTTTAAAATTAAAAACATATCTACACTACCTATTACTACTACTAGTTATTAATATAGTAAGAAAAAGAAAAGTTTTTTAATTGACTTTAATGATTTATTATTAGAAAATATTTTTAAATGAAAAAGTTTCTTAAAAATAAAAAAATAATAATTTCTTTTTTTGTATTAATATCTTTTTTTCTTGTAAATTTTTCTTTAAATGTTTTAGGGAGTAGTTGGAGTCCTAATGTATTTGGGCCTCCTACTAAAACAATAAAACCCCATATTTGTGGACAGAATTTCATAGATTCCCGTGATGGACAAAGTTACAAGACTGTACAAATAGGGGATCAGTGTTGGTTTGCAGAGAATTTGAACTATGATGATGGTTGTTCAGAAGTAACTTGGGTAAATGAAAGTGATGAAGGTTGGTGTGGTTGTTATGATGATGGTACTCAAGAATATTGTGAAGAATATGGACTTCTTTACCAATGGAGTACAGCTATGGCAGGAGAAACAACAGAAGGTAGTCAAGGAATTTGTCCATATGGTTGGTATGTACCTAGTGATGATGATCAACATGTGCTTGAGGACTATTTATCTATAGGTACTTGTAATGATTCTAGAGATGGTAGTTTTGATTGTGAACCAGCAGGAACTAA
>PWIP01000008.1 GCA_003560355.1 Candidatus Dojkabacteria bacterium
ACTCCTCCGATGCTTTCTCATATGAAATCCCTTGCGCTAAGGCTAACTCTCCAATGATGTAGTAGGAGGCGTTTTTTATGTGTTTAACAATGCTGGTTGGTATTAAGCGATTATCAATATCCCTTTCTTCTTTTACGTAATTGCAAAATTGAATTATTTCAATAAAAGCACTTATTTCTCCAGACAAATCCTTTTTTCTTATAATATTCATGAGTTCATTGTAGTTTAGTGTGGGTGGTTTTTTAGAAGGAGTTATTTTAAGAACTTGTATTTCTTTTTTAATCTCTTCACTTTTTTTAATAGGTCTTACACCTAACCTTTCAACATTTTCTACGGGAGTAGAGATTGTTAGCTCATTGTTAATGAATTCAAATTCATAATAATTTTTAGTCTCTCCTGCAAAATCAATTTTTTGTGTTCCTTTAATAATTCCTGCGCCATGTCCAGGATAAAAGATTTTCATATTAACACGAAATTTCATAATAGTAGCTGTTAATTGTGCGGAATATTAAGTACCTGGGTCATTATAGCAAAAATTTCACCAAATTGGAATTTTTATTTAATCTCTATTAACTCAACTTCAAATTCCAATCCTGCTCTGCCAGGAATGTTTGGTGGAGAGCCAAATTCTCCATATCCCATATCAGAAGGGATGGTTAAAATTCTTTTTTCTCCTTCCTTCATATCTTTCATACCTTCTTCCCAACCTTGTATGACCATTCCTTCACCAAGTACGAATTCAAATGGTTCTTCTCTGTCTAAGGAACTATCAAAAACTGCTCCATCAAGTAATCTTCCAGTGTAATGTACGACAAGAGTATCGCCATCTTTTGAACCTTCTCCAGTACCTTCTTCTACCGTTTCTATATTAAATTCATCGGCTTCAATTCCGACTACTTCCTCTTGCAATTCCGTTTCTATATCAACTATACTCTCATTCGTATCTACGCTTGGTTGACTAACATCTCCTTGAAACATAGCAAAAACATTTAATAGTATAAAAGCGACTATTACTACTGATAGGACAATACTTACAGTTTTTAACATAGAAAATTATTAATAAAATTATTTTTCCGAGTTTAACATATAGTATTTGTTAAAATCTACCTCTCTTGTTATCATAGTCTCATGTCTAAAAACAAATCACTAATACAACAATTTCTTAAATATCTTGCAAGACCAAGAATAGAAGTAGAAGAAAAACCTCCTTTACAGATTATTATTTTCAATGTAGTTCGTCTTTGGGCTTTGGTTTTCTTCTTGTCATTATTCTTTGCAATGATTTCAAACTTTGTTTTAGGAGAAGTGGGTTACAGTGAAGAAGATTTCGCTATTACAAAAATACTTGTGGATTTCCCAACTTTACTAATATTTTTCTTAGTTGTTATTTGGGCACCAATTTCAGAAGAAATAGCTTTTCGTCTTTGGTTAAGATTCTCTCCAATAAATTGGGCTTTAGGTTTATCCTTCCTAATATTTTTTACTGTTTCATTTCTTAATTTCTCTTTCATCCCACAAAATCTCTTTACTTTCAATTCTTGGTTGGGAATTTCCTCAACAATTCTGCTTCTTCTTTTTCTAACTCTTTTTATTTACAAGCTTCTTTCTTCAAAAAAAATTGCATCTTCTGTTGAAAAATTTTTTAGAAAAAACTTCAGAATACTTTTTTACATATTAGCTCTTTCATTTGCTTTTCTACATATTCCAAATTACGACATTGATTTTAGACAATTTTGGTATTTTGCTCCGATACTTGTTGCTCCACAAATTTTGCTTTCATTCACTATTTCCTTTGTACGTATGCAGTATGGATTTATCTGGGCTTTGTTTACACATATGTTAAATAATATCGCTGCAATAACTCCTCTACTATTTATTTTACCTGTATTGGAAGGTTTTGATGATGCATCTTTAGAAAATATGGAAATTTTTGAAACTTTGTCTTTGAGCGAAATTGCTTTAATAATGGTAGCGTCTATGTTTTTGCTGTTAATCTTCCTTGTTTGTTTTCTTTCTATCTTTTCTTTGCTTTTTGAAATGTTGAGAAAAAATTAATTAAATTTTTAAAACTTTTTTTATGACAAAAGCTCAAGAAGGGGAGGTAGTAACGAGTAAAAAAGAAACAGTCGTTGTTAAAAAGGCTAGCCCTACAAATCTAATCTTGGCGATTGTTTTTTTAATAGTAATGTTGTGCGGTCTTTGTAGTTTCTGTACTTCTTTACCCTTTTTGTTTGGATAGTTAATTTGTGTTTTTTAAATACTTTGTCTATACTTTTTCTTAATGAAGCTAAGTTTTAATTTGAATCTTGAGTGAAATTTAGAAGCTTTTTTTTGGTTTTCTCTTTTACAATTTTCTTTTGTTTTTTTGGCATTTTACTTTTTTTAAATATTTCAAAGGCTGGTTCTTTAGGTAACACTTATTTGCTTTTTGAAAGTTTACAAATTAATACTCCTAGCAGTATGGTTCTTCTTTTAAATCCTAGTACTGATTTTACTAGTCCTGAATTAAAAATTTCTTTCTCGGGTGAAGCTGGTGATTGGTGTATTACAGAAGGTTCTCTCAGTGTAGATGGTGCAGATTCTTCTGCTGTTGATGTAGAGGATTGGAATATAGATGGGGGGTTACCAGGTGTACTCTCAGGGTATTGTACTCAAAATTCAGGTGGCGACTATATTACAGTTGAAGGAATAGATCCACTTATTGGGGGTTTTAGTTATGGAGTTGAGATAGAGAGAAATTTTGAAGTTTTTCGTACTGTAGATAGTGCAGGGGAGTATTTGGTAACGGTTGAGTTAATTGAGGGGTTGGATGTTGAAAGTATTTCTTTTAGGAAGAGTTTTTTGGAAAGTTCTCAGGTAGTTGTTAGTGCAATGGTTGAAGATTCTCTCAGTATTGTTTGTACATTAGAGTCAAATTATGTTGAATTTGGAGCTTTGTACAAAGGAGGAGCATATGTTACTGCTTCTCAAAGTATCACAACTCAATCAACTAATCCATTTTATTGGATTGTATATGGTTTGGGTGGTCCTGGAACTGCTGAAGCTGGGCTTTACAATCCTCAGGGAGGAGGGTATTTACTCTCTTCTTTTGGTGTTGATGGTATTGTAAATCTTTTAACTGGAGAAGGTTTTGGTATGGTTGTAGAAACTTCACATGGTGAGGTTATGGAGGACTTCTCTCCAGAATTTCCAGGCATTTTTGGTTCTGTAGGTAAAGGTACTGAACAGTCAAGACTTTTTCTTTATGGTGAAGATACTCAAGAAATTGTTTCTTCTCAAGTAACTTATGGAGCTCGCGCCTCATATGCTGCTTTAGCTGGTCCATACAATGAGACTCTCACTTATGTTTGTGGCGGATATATTGGAGATGGTTCTTTTTAGGTTAATCAATCCTATACGAAATTCTATATGACATTACAAAAATACTGTAATCACCCATGGATATTCTCCCATCGTCATTTAAGTCGGAGCGTCTTAATTCAGTCTCCCAACCTCTTTCTTTGAAACTTATGAAATCTTTTATAAATTCATGAAAGTCATCCATATTAATACTACTATCATTATTTATATCCCCTCTTAGGCAAGTTTCTTGAAAACAAATTTCATATGGTGCATTTCTCCTGCAATCTTCATCTGTACTGCATTCTCCTGCGATCATAATATTTCTTGCCCAGCAAGAAACAGAAGAACCTTCTAATTTACAATCCCAGTTAGTAGTTTCTCCCTCTTTAGGAAAAACAGGGTTAGTTGGTTCAGGTGAGCCTAGAAAGCAAAAGTCTTCTGAAGGCCAGTCTTTCTCACTTCGTGAGAATTCTCTTGTGTGTAAATCACCACAAACAGGTTTTGTAGGTTCTGGAGCAGATTCTCTAGTTGCTTGACAAGAAACTTTTTGATTGTTACTCCCTACACATTCCCACTCTGTTTTACCTCCTGGTGAAGGGAACTGGGGGTTTGAAGGTTCTGGTTTACCACTTGAGCAAAAATCTTCTGAAGGCCAAGTCTCTTGATTTGGAGGGAATACCATATCATCTAATTCCCCACAAGAAGCGGAAGGCTGAATAGATTCAAAATGCTCATATATTTTCTGTAAATTAATCATTCCATATCCAGTTTCAGAATTCTTACCTGCAGGTGGTATATCTTGTGCAGTATCTATTAAAACCTGCTTTATTTGATTTGGAGAAAGAGAAGAATTTAATGATTTAATTAATGCGGCAACGCCAGATATTTGTGGTGCTGCTAATGAAGTGCCCCAATTAAAATAATTGAAATATCCTCTACAGCTACTTGTTCCAGAGC
>PWIP01000053.1 GCA_003560355.1 Candidatus Dojkabacteria bacterium
AAGTTAAATGAAAAATTTAAAAATATTTCCATAATACTTTCTAAGGCACATGTTGAAGTCATTTCAAAGCTTTTTGAAAGAGTAGGGGATAATGTGGAATTTGTTGTCGTTGACCAGTTCTCAAAAAGTCCCAAGAGATTGAAGGATGAATACAATTTAAAAATTCCTCTAAAACAATTTCATCATGCTGAGAGTGATGTTGCTGTAGCCGCTGCTTCAATAATTGCTAGATATTTTTTCCTTTTAGACTTTGAAAAGATGAAAAAGAAATACAATGTAGATTTTCCACTTGGAGCTACTCATGTTATTAAATTTGGAAAGGCTTTTTACAAAAAACATGGTATTGAGGGTCTAAAAGATGTTGCGAAAGTTTCTTTTCGTACTACTAAGGAAGTTATGAATTCTTCTTAGATATTTTTTCTTTGAATTTTCTTTTAATTCTTTTTTCGTTAGTTTTTTTAACAAATACTATTAATATTGTTAAAATCACAAAGAATCCTAGTATTGCTGTACCTATTCTTAGTGTTTGGGTAAGGTAGGGGAGTTCAATTTGCGTTTCTTTAAAAACGCTTGAGTGTTCAGAAGTTACTTTTGCAAAAGCTATTTTATTTGTAATTAAATCTTTTAAACTTCCTTCATATTTAAATTGGAATGAGAGTTCATCTTGTGGATAGAGTCTTGTTTCTTCGGAATTAATTTTGTAAAAAATGGGCTTGTCTTTTTCTGAAGCTATTGTTAATTGTCCTAAGGGAAGAAAGGTGTATTTTGAATTGTTTTTAATCCTGTATTCTATTATTGTATTGAAAGGATTTAGAGGTCTTTTGTATCTTAATTCTGCATGTGTTTGATTTAGAAAAACTTCTGAAATGTTTACATCATCAACAACATGTGTTGCTATTAATGAACCTATTCCATAGTTTATAGCTATGCCACCTTGTCTTTCAAAATTTTCTTCTTTTACGTTTTCAATGACAATGATTGAAAAATAGCTTCCTGGAAGTACATCTTCAGGAATGTTTATTCTGTATTCTATTTCAGCAGTTTGCTCGGGTTCTAATGTTAATGAGGTTATGCCTAGGGTTACAAAACTTCTGTCGTCTAAGATTTCTTGATTTTTGGGGTCATATCTATGAGTATATACTTTAAAGTTTTGTTCTTCTTGTGTTGTGTTAGTGAAATTGATTGTGGAGTCAACTTGTTGTTCAAGTTCAAGTACGAATTCTTCTATTGCAGGTTCTATACTGTAGGAATTGGTAGGTGTGGAATTAAGGCAAAAGCTTGCACAGAAAAACACAAGCACTAAGAGAAGTTTAGTGCTTGTGGTATTTTTCTTTTGAATTTTGTTAAAAAGAATCTTTCTTTTCTTCAGTAGGCATTTCATTATCTTCTTTCATTGGTGTATCCTCAACTATATGTACCTTTGCTTCCTCTTGTTTAACATCTTCAACTTTTACTTTTTTAGGTTTTTTTATAGCTTTGGTTGTCCAGACTAGTAGAACTATTGCACCTAAAATAGCTAAGGCTAATTTCCATTGAAAAATCCAAAAATCTGTTTCTGCAGTTATTGGGTGATAGCCAGGACTTTCGGATTTGTAGTATAGTGTTAGTTCTGCAGTTATTGGACCAATTGCTAATTTACCTTCATCTGTTAGTAAATAGTTAGACTCCCATTCGGATATATATGTTGCCACACTATCTCGGATTAAAGCTTTTCTTGTAGGGTTAAACTCTATAGTTGCCAATTCTTGACCGAACATGTTTGTTAATACTATTATACCGGTTGGTTTTACGTGTACATTTCCAATATTTTGTAGACTTGTATTGAATGTAATATCTGGGTTTTCATAGAATTTGTGTGTTGTTTGAAATTCTAATAGGCTAATATCTTCGTCTAGTTCATCACCTGTTCTAATCAAAAATGTTGGACCACCAGCTATATTACTGTATGCCATGGTTGTGTCTTGTGCAGGTAATCTTTCTTGTTCACTATGGAAGAAAATTTGAGCATAATATTCTCCTGAAGCTGCATCCTCTGGTACTTCAATCAAATAATTTAGTTCAAAGTTGTGGTTTGGGGGTACGACAACTTCAGTTGTCTCTATGCGAAACCAACTTGCTGCTGAAGTTGTTGAAGCCATTTCTTCCTCTTCAGACAGTAAGACTGCTGTTCCAGGATACCCTTCAATTTGTTTGAAACCACGTATGGTAATAGTGTACTCCATGTCACCTTCCGCTTGGTGCCAAACAGTTACTTTGTCTGTATATGGTTCACCAGGGGTTAAGTGCAATTCCTGAGAAACAGGAGAAAAGCCTATGGACTTTGATGCAGTTCTTTGTTGGCTTTCAGTAAAGCCTTCATCCTCTTGTAGGGGTACAGTAAAACCTACATTTGTACTTGTAAAAAACATGAATGCCATTACAAGTGGGGCAATGATATATTTGATTTTCATGATCTTAAATAGATTAATAAATTAAATCATTAATCCATGATACATATGTATTATAAGTTTGTAAAGGCTTAATAATTCGCTATGAGAACAAAAGTTACATCTTCAGAGTAATTTCCTTCTGGTGTAGACAGAGAGGCTTTTGTTTTAATTCGTAAACTAGTTTGTCCCGTGTGTATTGGACCATCAGAGCCGTATGTTTTTTTGAAAATTGTATCTATTATTCCAACTATGTTTTCTTGTGCTCCGTCATATGCTGGTTCGGAAACTATGGATGCTAAAGATCCAGTTGTGCCATCATCATAGAGTTGAGAAGTTTGATAGTTTTTTAAACCTACACCTTCACTTACTGTATCCAAATCCTCAGAAAGAGAACTTATTGTGTATCCTTCTCCTTCATCATTGTGTAAACCACCATGTTCACCTTTTTGGACTAAGCTTATGCCACTAATGGCATTTGTATTTATTAAAGACCAAATTAATCTATCGGATGAAACAACATTAGCCCCTCTTTGTATTCTGAAAGATTCATCAAATTGTATTTCATGCGGTGGATTATAATTTATATTCTCTCCATCTTCATATCCCAGACCTAAGCGAAAGGATATTTCACTTAAGGCTGTTGTTGCTTGAGCAATTGGACTGGGTACTGATTCAGTTAAATCTCCGTATAGGGCAGTGATACGGAGTTGGTATTCTGTTTTTGAGTCTAAATTTAAAAGATTGAATGTTGCAGTCTCCCAAACTTCTTTTGTTCTGTAATCAGTAATATCCCTTTCTTCTTTTGGCATTAAAGTACTTCCGTCGATGTATCTAATGTCTTCATTAAATCCATCTGTAGAAATTTGAACTCCATAGAGTGTATCTTCTGGATTACCTTGAGGGTCTATTTCAAATCTTGCACGGTTGTAACAGCCTTGGGGTCCACAGACTCTGATCATGCCATAATCGTTGAGAAATTCTGGCCCTGTAGAGCACTCAGAAGACCCATCTGTAGTTGTTTCAAAACAAGCTATTTCTGGTACATTAGGTTCAAATGTGTTTGCCCCTATTGAGGGTATTAGTGCGTAAGAGTCAGAATACATTCTTGGATCAAAAATTGCCTGACCTAATACTGCGGACATCAAATAGCGATCTTCTTCATCTGTTAGGAAATCCCCACCACTATTTAATTGAGGTGCTATTATTCTGTAATTAACTCCTTGCAAGAGAGATTCTGTAGGTTCTGGTTTGTATGCAGTAACTTTGTAATGTTTTGTTGTTATTTCGTTTTCAGCTAATACAGTAACAACAATGATATCTCCGTCTTCTATTTCCTGTGTAGATAAATCTCCTTCTTCAATGGGAATACCATTTAGCGTTACAGACCTTGTTGCATTTGTATCGGTTGGTGTTGCAATAATGCCAGAGAAATCTGTAAAGTCATAAACTTTTAATCCAGCCCCAGTTTGAGTATCGGGGTCTGAGACAACTATGTTGGGTAAATGCAATACATTTTTTTCACCAATACTAAAGGTAGATAGTGTTGCATCGTTATTTAGTACTATTAATATTTCTTTAATGACAGTGACTTTGTAATATTTGACTGTAATTTCATTTTCAGCTGTGACTTCTACGATGATGGTATCATCTTGCGCTATTGCCTGCGTAGATAAATCACCTTCTTCAATGGGAATCCCGTTTATTGTTACAGATCTTGTTGCATTTGTGTCTGTAGGTGTGGCAACAATTCCGGAAAACCAAGTGAAATCTTCAACTTCTAGAATTGCTCCTTCATCAACTTCTGGGTCATTAACTTCAATGTCTTCTAGAGTTAAAACATTTTCT
>PWIP01000089.1 GCA_003560355.1 Candidatus Dojkabacteria bacterium
AAATGGAGGGTTTGGAGGAAAGGCAGGGGGTAATAGTTCTAGCGGCAACTAACAGGCCAGATGTTCTAGATCCTGCTGTTCTTCGTCCAGGCAGATTCGACAGAACAGTGACTATTCCAATGCCTGACTACAAGGGCAGGGAAGAAATTCTTAAAGTACACGCAAAGGGGAAGAAATTTGCTCAGGGCGTTGACCTTGACTCCATAGCAAAAAGAACTATTGGTTACTCTGGTGCAGACTTGGAGAATCTTCTAAACGAAGCAGCGATTATGGCAGTGAAAGAGGGGAGGAAAGAAATTGTTCAAGATGATTTGTCAGAAGCTTTTTTGAAGGTAAGTGTTGGTAGGAAGAAAAAGAGCACTCTCACGCAAGAAGATATAAAGCGGGTGGCATACCATGAAGCTGGTCATGCAATTGTTTCAAAATACACAAAAGGAGCAGATCCAGTAGAGCAAATTTCCATTGTGGCAAGGGGAGCTGCGGGCGGTGTTACGCTTCAGTTACCCAAAGAGGATTCAAGGTTCTTAAAAAGGTCAGAAATTTTAGCGAAGATGAATGTGCTGGTTTCTGGAAAGGTTGCTGAGGAGATTTTCACCAAAGATGTGTCTACAGGTCCGGTTAGTGATTTACGACATTTAACGCAACTAGCAAAAGACTACGTAAAAAGATTTGGTATGAGCAAGAAGCTTGGCTTTGTACAGTACGGTAATATGGAAGAAACTTCTCACTTGGGATATACATATGGTGGTGGTTCTGATTACAGTGAAGAAACAGCCAAATTCATAGATTCTGAAATTAGAAATTTGATAGATTCTGCTGTTAAAAATGCTGAGGATATATTGAGAAAAAACAGTAAAAAAGTAGAGAAGGTAGCAAAAGCACTACTTGAGAAAGAGGTTTTGACAGGTGAAGAGTTTGAAGAATTGTTGAAGTAAGAATATAATTGGGTATGGTTTCAAAACGAAGTAAAAATGGTAGGGATGTATTTGTTGCAGTTGATGCTAATTCCATAGTTCACAGGGCTTTTCATTCATATCCACCTACGCTTGAGACTTCAGGTGGTGTTCAAGTTAACGCAGTATTTGGTTTTACAGTTATGTTTTTAAAAGTTTTAGAACTTTTTGACCCCAAATATATTGTCTGTGCTTTTGATACTCCAAGGCCAACTTTTCGTCATGCAAAGTATACTCCATACAAAGGAACCCGTAAGCCTACAGATCAATCACTTCTAGACCAGTTTCCAATAGTGGAGGATGTTGTTAGGTCTTTTAATGTTCCCATATTAAAAAAAGAAGGATATGAAGCTGATGATATACTAGGAACTTTAGCTGAATATGTTCAAAATGGTAGATGGTCTAGTAGTAATGTGCATCTTTGTGTTGTTACAGGTGATACAGATTTGTTGCAATTAGTGGATGAAAAAGTTAGTGTAATCCTTCCTAAGGGAAATTTTCGTAATCTTAAAGAATTTGCAAGAAAAGACGTGCATGAAAAGTTAGGCGTCTATCCTGAGCAAGTTTTGGATTACAAATCAATAGTGGGGGATTCTTCTGACAATATTCCGGGTATTAAAGGTATAGGTGCAAAAACGGCTGTAGATTTGCTTAATGAATATGGATCTCTAGATAATATTTATGGGAATTTGGATTTTTTAAAGCCTAGATTAAAAAAGCTTTTTGAAGAAGGAGCAGAACAAGCCTCAATCAGTAAAGAGCTTGTTGGTATTGTTAGGGACGTTGACATAATTATAGATTTGGAGTCTTGTTTGGAAAAGGATTTTGATGTTTCTGAAGTTAAGGAAAAGTTTGTTGAATTGGAATTTAGAAGCTTGATTAACAAGATTCCAGAGAGTATTGCAAGTAAAAAACAAGAGAGCCTACTTTCTACAGAGCAGTTTGATTTATTTGAAGAAATCTCCCAAGAATCCTCTCCTTGTGAGGATTTTGATGTTGAAGCTTTCAGAAGGGCTGTAAGGGGTGCGAAAGAAATAGTTGGGGTTTTTATACCTTCTAGGGAGATAGTTTCAAAAAAAGATTGGGTTATGTTCAGGGCTGTGGATAAAAAGGGAGAAGTTTTTGAATTTTCCTTTTGTGCAGAGGGGAACACCGAGGGGGTTTCACGAAGCCTCGGAGAAGAGGCGTCCTGTGAAACTTGCTTTTGTGGGTTTGAAGACTTTGTAGGAAACTTCCAGCCTCTACTTTGTGTAGACAACTTGTATGATATAAAAATATTGGCTCATATTGAAAACTCAGGACTTCGTGATTATTCGTTAAGTAACCTTGTTTTCACTTACCTAGGAAAACATTTGCCAGAAAAATTAGACCCACATGAATACAAAAAACCTTTGAATTTTGTCAAAGAAATATTTGAAGTTTTAAAAAAAGAATTAAGCGAAAGAAATATAGATGAAAGTTTGCTTGGTTCTAAGTTTAATTTTTTAGAATTTACTTCAAGAACGGAAAATACTCTAAGCATAGTACTTTCTTTAATGGAGCAGAGGGGTATTTTGGTTGACAAAAAATTACTTAATTCCTTGCACAAAGATTTAGAAAAAGAAATAGCTGATATTGTACAAGCGATATATCACGATGTTGGACATGAATTTAATATAAATTCTTCCAAGCAACTTTCTGATGTTCTTTTTCAGGAGTTGGATTTACCTCCTGTGTCTAAAACCAAAACTCTTTTTTCTACTCGTGAAGATGTTCTAAAACAGTTGGAAGGTGCTCATCCTGTTGTTTCAAAAATTTTAGAATATCGTCAAAAAACAAGGATAATGAGTAACTATGTTCAGGTTTACAAGCTTGAATTGGAAAAAAGAGAAGAAGAAAAAAAAGAACTTAGTATTCATACAGATTTTAAACAAACGGGGACAACTTCTGGAAGACTTTCTTCAGTTAATCCAAATATGCAGAATTTACCTCTAGGTAATGAACTTGCCCAGAGACTCCGAGAAATATTTATACCTCGTAAAGGTTTTGTTTTTCTTTCAGCTGATTATTCACAAATAGATCTTAGAATAATGGCCCATCTATCTGAAGACGAGAGGTTAATTGGTGATTTTGAAAATGAAAAAGATGTCCATTTAACAACAGCGTCTAGAATTCTTGATAAAGGGGAGGAAAATATTTCTTCAAAGGAAAGAAAGATGGGTAAAACAATTAATTTTGGAATTATTTATGGTTTAACTTCTTTTGGATTATCTCAAAGCCTGGGTATTTCTGTTTCAGATGCGGAAGAGTATATTAAAGAATATTTTGAAAATTACAGTGGTGTCGCTGAGTACATTAACACAATGACAAAGGAGGTTCAAAATACGAGGTATGTTCAGAGTATTCTGGGAAGGAGAAGGTATGTAACAGGCGTTAATTCAAGAAACAAGAGAATTCAAAGGGCTGCAATTCGTGAAGCTATAAATATGCCGATACAGGGAGGTTCTGCAGATGTAATGAAATTAGCTATGGTTGAAATACATGATGCAATTTTGAAGAAATATGAGAACAAGGCCTTTATGGTTTTGCAAATACACGATGAAATTATTTTTGAAGTTAAGGATTCTGTTGTTAAAGAATTTCAAAAAGAAGTCAAAGATACAATGGAAAATGTTGTAAAACTTAGAGTCCCTTTGGGGGTTAATACAAGTTTAGGTAAAAATATTTCTGAGTTAAAATAATGTATTTGACAATGAGTTCTTTCTGGATGATAATGATTCATTAATAATTAAGGACAGATATGGGCTTTTTGTGGAGCATTTCTAGAAAAAAGAAAAAAGTTTTTTCTTTGTTGAGTCTTTTTGCCTTGCTCCTTTCCTTACCTATTTCAGCATATTTTGTAATTAGCGATGAAAGTTTTGATAGGAGGTCGGAGGCTGCGATTTTTAATTCTCTTGTTTCTGAGATGGAGATGGAGATACAGGAAAGTGAGGGTGAATATGAATTGGGTGTGATAATTTTAGAATTTCCCGAACATGTTTCCTCTGAAGAAATAGAGCGTATTACAGGTAAGCCTAGAAGTACACCTGAAGTTCTCAAGGATACCCCATTTGAGAGGTTTGAATATGTTGAAGTTCCACTTCATGAAAAGGCTAGGGAAATGGCTAAGTACAAGAGGTATATGCCGACTAAGAATGTTAGCTTGG
>PWIP01000052.1 GCA_003560355.1 Candidatus Dojkabacteria bacterium
ACTTTAAAGAAATTAAGTTCTGGTTCATGTCTTTTTTTGCAAAGTTTTGCATTTTCAAACCAATCATCAGGAAATTCTTCTTTGCAATCAGTCATATACTTTCCTCCAAAAATTCCAAGTTCCAACATTTGTTTTGGAGTTAACTCAGGTTTAAAATCTTCTTGAAAATTCTCACCTATTTTTTCAGATAAATAATATCTATATCCTTTTTGCATTTTATCATTCACAAAAACTTCTTTTTTCATAATCATTTATACTAACTAATACTTCAATATTCAAGAAGGGTATATGGTTTTGAAAAAGACTAAACAATATGAATAGAGTAGTAGGTAAGTAAAGAATTTTGAGCAGTGGAGAAAGGTTTTAATAAAGTATATAATTTCACTGTGTTTAAGCAAACATATATTTATTTGAAAAACTAAAATATGGTACGTTCATTTTAAAAAGAAACCGAGGACTCTTAGCCCTCGGAGGTTCATTGACTTCCCCCTCCAAAATGTTAAAATGAAACCATATAGTTAAATTTTAAAGGCAAAAGAATGAATGTTCTTGATGCTAAAAAGACTCATGTTGAATATATCTCCGAATTACTGGCGAAGCATTTTTCTCAGGCAAATGAATTTTTTGGATATACTAAGTACAACGACAGTTTTGAAGTTATGCAAAAGCATGTCTCAAAAAGAATTAATAGGGAAGTAGAAGGATTTTCCTATTTTGTTGCAGAAGATGATTCTGGGATTCCTGTAGGTTTTGTTAGTCTATTAATAGAGCAAGAAAATGTAGGAAGTATTTTGGCTTTGTTTAGTGAAGAAAAAGAAGTAATGAAAGAATTGATTGTCAAATCTGTTGATTATTTTAAAAGTATGGGAATTAGTAATATACAAGGTGAGTATTTTGCTTATGAGAATGATTTTAAGGAAGTTCTTCAGGAGCTTGGTATTGTGGAAGAATTAATAGCATTTCGTCTAAAAAATTAAAATTTTATTAAATCTTATGAAGAAAGTAACAGGTTTGGCTGAATTAGAAAAAATAGAGCAGGAATTAAAAGCAAATTTTTCTGTTGAAACCACTAAGGATTGTGCAACAGGTACCTGTTCATAAGGACAACAGGGAGCTTCGTGAAGCATTAAGAGATAAAATATCTTCCTTTGGTATATTTTCCAATAGTTATTTATTAAAAGAAATAGAGGATTATCTTCTTCCTTCTTTGGTCTATTATTATTATTTAAATAAGAATAATGATTTTATTAAATATCTAAAAGATTTGGATTTTGAAGGAAATAACTATAAGTTTATTTTAAAACTTTTAAAAAATTATACAGAAAGTAATAGGGTGCGACCTCTAGGTGATTTACATCCAGGTGATTCAACTAAAGTTCTAATTGGTAACAATGTTGTATATGGGAAATATCCTGATTATGGTGACTTACTCTTTGCTTTAGCAAGTTATGTTTATTCTGATTACAAAAATTTTTTCCCAAAAATTTGTAAAAAAGGTAACCTCTTTGAAAGAGATTTTATTGAAGTAAACAAACAAACAAAAAGTAAAAAGGATTTACGGGGTTTTTATTTTAATCTTGGTAGGATTATCCCATTTCTTCTTTTTGTAAGAGCAATAGATTTGAATGCAGAAAATGGTTTAGTTAATTTACCATATCCAGTATTTTTTGATATGGAAACTATTTTCTCAGGTGAATTTAGTCAAGGATTTGATGATTATGGGATAAGAAACAGTGGTTTAGTACAAGTTGACGAGAAAAATGACAGTAGTTTTTTAACAGGTGGTTTGAAAGAAAGAGAAAGTTTGCTTAAACCACTAATTTGTGGAGATTCTAGCAACCCATATATTGGTTGGAGGACAAAATCAAAAGGCTCTTATGAAAATCAACCACAATTTAATGATAGGTTTGTGAATCCCTCGGATTATTTGATTTACATGAAAAAAGGATATTTTGATATTTTTGAGAAGATTTTAGAAAAGAAAGAAGATTTAGAAAAAATTCTTGAAGAGCATAATGCATATATACGTGTTGTAATAAGGCCGACAAGAATGTATAGGTTTTTGATTTTAAAGAGTTGCTATCCACAAGTTTATTTAAAAAACAAAAGAAAGGAATTTGTTAAAAATAGTTTAGAAGATTACAACTTAATTTACAGATTTAAAGATGAAAAACTTGTAAACAAAGAAGTTGACGCATTATTAAATTTAAAAGTTCCTGTTTTTTATTCCTCTTTAAAACAAAAAGAAATTTTTTGTTCTAATGGTGATACTATCGGGTTTTGGTATAGGAATCCGTATAGAATTTGGAAGGAATATTCCGTGAAGTTAGATAAGGCTTTTTTTGAAAAACAATGGGAAGTAATTGCAGTGAGCTTTTAATTTATGCTTAGAAATTAATCCTTAACTTTCACTTTATACTCTCCAAGAATTCCTTTGCAACTTTTGTAACATCTTCTTGAGAACTAATACCTACCCAAGGATCATCTGGTTTAACAATATTAGCAACAACAATATTTGCTCCATTAAAAACAGCACTCCTAGCTTCTTTTACATCAACACCTCCAGCAGCAGAAATTAAGCAATTGAACTTACTTCTAATCTTGTTTACCTGTTTGTAAGGTATAACCTTTCCTTTAGTCTGTTCTTCATCTCTACCTTTGTGTAAAACAACAACATCTGGTGGAACTTTTAAATTTCGCAGAATTGGTAGCACTTCATCTACACCAATCATATCTATCATTGAAATAATTTTGTTTTTTTTACAAGATTCTATGAAAAAATTCAAAGTTTCTTTTGGAGCATTACCAAGTACAGTCATAGCAGTAGCACCAGCTTCTTTAAACATAGCTACTTCCTCAATGGCTCCATCCGCAGTTTTAATATCTGCAACTACATGGCCTCTGGTCATACTAGAGATTGTACGTACTCCGTTAAGTCCTTCTCGCTTTATGAAAGGAGTTCCTGCTTCAATCATAATACTTGGATCATCAGGTACTAGAGGAAGGATTTCATAAACCTGATTCAGATTGTAATTAAAAGCAATTTGTAAATATCTCAGTTTGTTATTTAACACCATTTTTTGTAATCTTCTTTACAATATCACCAAAGTCAGAAGGTAAAAATAACACAATCTTCTCAGAGGGGTCAGCTGCAATATCCCGAATAGTCTGTAAAGTCCTAAGATGTAAAGTAGCAGGATTTTTAGCAAGTTCATCAGCAGCAGATTTCATATTTTTTGATGCCTCAAGCTCTCCTTCTGCAGCAATAATGGTTGCTCTTTTTTCTCTTTCTGCTTCTGCTTGTTTGGCCATAACTCTTTTCATCTCAGCAGGTAATTCAATCTCCTGAATCTTTATTGCTTCAATATCAATCCCCCAAGAATTTGTTTCATCGTCAACAATCTTACTTATACTCGCTGCAATCTCCTCTCTCTCTGCTAAAACAAAATCAAGTTCAGAGGTACCAATAACATCCTTAAGAGCAGCTTGTGTATATTGTCTTACTGCATAGTCATAGGATTCGATTTTAATTATTGCAATATCTGGTTTTGTAACTTTGTAGTAAACAACAGTGTTCGCAAGGACAGGGATATTATCTTTTGTAATTGCTTCTTGTCTTGGTATATCAACCGTTTTTATCCTCATATCAACCTTTTCCATTTTTTGAATATATGGAAGAACATATGTTAATCCAGGATTTGCAGTTCTTGTATATTTACCTAAGGTAAATATCACACCTCTTTCGTATTGATACAGTATCTTTATACCACTTAGAAGTGGTAAAAATACAAAAACAAAGAGGAAAAAGAAAAAACCTAAAATTATTTCCATTGTTTTATTGTAAAAACTTAAATACTTTATTTTATCAAAAAGGCAAAGTAAAGTATCTATTTTAATCTTCAAACCTACGTTAATGTTGATACTGAATTAGTTTTAAATACTATGATTGAGTGGAAGAATTATGAAAAAGCAATTATTGTCTCAGGCGATGGAGATTTTCATTGTTTGATAGAGTATTTAGAGAAAAGAAAAAAACTTTTGAAAATAATTGTTCCTAACAAAAGATATTCTTCTTTACTAA
>PWIP01000032.1 GCA_003560355.1 Candidatus Dojkabacteria bacterium
CGTACTTTAATAATTTTTTAAACTCTTCATTTTTAACAAATTTTTTTGAAACTCTTTCCGGAGTTTCAATAATTTCTTTTTTTTACCAAAAAAGAAAAAAGAGCATTTCATCTTTATTCCTCCTTTAAAGTACGATGATACTTTAATTATATCAAAAAACAGGGTGAATTACTATAGGGTGGTTTGTGGGTCTCATTTGTATTTAGACCTTCTTTTGTAGTAAAATACTCAAATCACGGGCATTTAGCTCAGTTGGCTAGAGCATCTCGTTTACACCGAGGAGGTCGGGGGTTCAAGTCCCTCAGTGCCCACCATCTATTTTCCTTCCCTTTATCTTCTCTTTTTGTTATACTCTCTCAACTCCCCGTGATTTAAATTATTTTTAAATAAAAATTTATGTCAAAAGTTGAAAATTTTTCTCAAAGGCAAGAGGTGAATAAACTAAATAAAATAGAAGAATTTAGGAAAATTTTGCATAAGAAACCGGTTCGATACACTTGGCTAAATGAAGATGATATGAAGATAAAAGTGGAAGAGGATTTGGTAGTTTTCTTTTATCATGATAAAAAAGGTAATGTACAGGATTCCCCTTTACAACAAGAACAAAAAACTTTTAAAGAAGGTGACTGTTTAGAAACTTCTGAGGACAATTCACAGTCCATAGTGAAAACAGTCGCGGAACAGCTAAAAGAACTTTATTATGAACATAATGATGAAATAGATCCTTCTAAAATAATGGTTTCTTTTTTAAGAGGTGAGGTGGACTGGATTAAGAAGGAAAATAACAGTTTTGGAGGTCTGCTTTCTCTTTCTGAAATTTCTGAAGATTTAGACCTTTAATGAAAGGGGGTTATTTTGCTAAGAAGTTTGGACTATGTTTCTACCCATTTCCCCCGTCCCTCACATATTTTAACTTAAGTGTAAAAAATTATGAGAGAAAATGAAAGTTGTTCTAGTATAGGGATAGAGGAAAGAGAGCAAGGGAAATGGCTTTCACCAGAAGATATTGCAAAAGAGCTTCGAAAAATTTTAAATCAAAGTCCTCGGGAGAACATGAACTTTGGACCTACTCTATATCCACATTTTGAATCTATTCCAACTACATTTCTAAAGTCAAAGTGTTCTGATAGCATAAGGTTAATTTGGGGTTTTGATAATACTCCTCGTAAATATTTAGAACTAGAAAAAAGGAAACAATCATTGTATCCCTTAGGATATCCTGGTGAAATTGAAGAATCTGAAATAACGATTAAACAAATAGTAGAGGCTATTGCTCAAGATGGTGAACCCACAGGAATATCTTATTCATGTACAGATTGGGAGGTTGATGAGGACTCAAAATTATTAAAAGATGATAGCTTTTGTGGATTCACACCCTATGATTTGATTAAAGAAGATATAGAAGAGTATCTTGCTAAAACTGAACCCCACTTGTAGAAATATATGTATACACTATGAAAAAGTATGTAATAGGTAATAAGGTGTTAGACTTTTTAAAATTGTCATAACTTTTTTTTTGTAGTAAAATGCATTTCATATATAGTATATTTGTAAAAGGTATACTGCCATGAAATACGCAATTTTGTTTTTAATTTCTTTCTTGTTTTTTTCTTTTTCCTTTTCTTCTTTAAATTCACAAGTTCTTGATTCTGATTACGTTAGGGAAAGTGAGCGCAGTGGTGAAGTTTTAGGTGAAGAAGATGTAGAGGAGGAAATTGAGATTGTACAGGAGCAGGAAGTTGAAGAAAATGATTTTGTTCAAAACAGAATCATTGAACTCTCTGCCATCATAGGAGGAGTTATTCTAGTATTACTATTTGCTTACATAGTTTATGGTAAAAAAGTGAAGTAGGAGCTATTTAATATTTTAAACTTTTTTCTATGGAATTAGTTCTAGCAGGAGCTGTGTTCTTAATTGTAGTTGGTTTGTTAATTTTTTTTAACATTAAATCAACAAAACAAATAAAGGATTTAAATAGTGCTCTTGAAGATTCTTTAAGCAACAAAATGCAAGAAATAATGCCCGAAGTATTAAAGAATGCAAATGAGCAACTCATAACAATGGCTGACCAAAAACTCGGTTCAGAAAAGAAGGAGATAAAGACGGATTTAGAAGGAAAAAGGATGGAAATTGAAAGATTGGTTAAAGCAATCCAAGAAGACTTAAAAGAGAGTAAGAAAAATTTAAGTGAAACTGAAAAAGAAAGAGTTGGTTCTTTTATGGAACTAAGGAATAAATTGGAGGAATATTCAAAAGCAACAACTCAGCTTTCTACTACTACAGAAAATTTGAAAAACATGCTTTCAAACAATCAACTCAGAGGTCAATTTGGAGAACAAATCGCAGATGAACTTTTAAAAATGTCGGGATTTGTAAGAGGAGTTGACTATGAGGTGAACAAAGAGCAATCTGGTTCGGAAACACGTCCAGATTTTTGTATCTATCTTCCTGACAAGACGAAAATAAATGTGGACTCTAAGTTTCCATACGCAAATCTTCAAAGAGTTACGGAGGCTGAATCTGAGGAAGAAAAATCAAAATATCTTAAGAAATTTGAAAGAGATGTTAAGGAGAAAATAAAGCAGGTAAGTAGTAGAGACTATATTAATCCAGATGACAATACTGTTGATTTCGTAATCCTTTTTATCCCAAATGAAATGGTTTTTTCCTACATCTATGACAAATTAAATGATGTTTGGAAAGAAGCAATGGAAAAGAAAGTTGTTCTTGCAGGACCTTTTAGCTTCACTGCTATTTTGAGAATGGTAAGGCAAGCATATCAAAACTTTTCATATCAAAAAAATATCCGCCAAGTTATTGGACATGTTCAATCTTTTGAA
Organism: Candidatus Dojkabacteria bacterium; assembly: GCA_003560355.1. Lineage (GTDB taxonomy): Bacteria > Patescibacteriota > Dojkabacteria > SC72 > T1SED10-24 > PWIP01. The sequence goes on from PWIP01000032.1 coordinate 2,842, forward strand.
AAAGAATTTGAAAAATTTCAAGAAGAATTTTCAAAGGTTGGAGAAAGAATTAAAAGCCTAGATAGTCAATATCAAAAAGTTAGCACTACAAGAGTAAATCAATTAGGTAGGAGAGTTGATATGATAAAGTTGGATCCTGTGGATGATGTTGGCAAGGAAAAGAAAAAACTTAAAGAAAGAGTTGAAAAGGATTCCCTTTTCTAATATTATGATTATATGCTGCTCACAAAACAAGACCAAAAACTCATTAAAAAAGCAAAATCCCTAACTTCTGAAAAAGCAATACGTGGTGGTTTTGTAAAAGAGGTTGGTTGTGCATTGATAACGGAGAAAGGAAAGATTTTCTTAGGTGTTAATCTTGATTTAGCTGGTGGAATTGGTTTTTGTGCTGAGCATACAGCCATTTCTCAAATGATTACCAAAACAGATGAAACTCATATTAAAACAATCGTTACTGCTAAAAGTGATCAGGTTCTTTCTCCTTGTGGTAGGTGCAGAGAATTAATTAACCTCCTTGACTCACGTAATATTGACACCGAAGTTATAATTGAGCATAACAAAAAGGTAAGACTTGAAGAGCTTCTCCCATATGCATGGCAAGTAACGGACAAGAGTAAGTGCAAAGTTTGGTAATTAAACTTTTACAAATGTAGCTTCTCTGGCAATCTCTGTTAATTTAACGATGTCTTTCTTTTTAATGATATTGTGTTTCAGAAGCTTTTTGAATTCTTCCATTACATTAGTTTTAAGAAACACGGGACCATCAGAGTTAATGGTATAGAGGATTTTAGCTTCATCTAGTTTCCTAAACAGTGTTTTAAAACTATTCCAATTTCTAAAAACCGAAGTCTTAATATTTGAAGTAGGACATATTTCGAGTACAGTTTTTTCTTTTGAGAGATGTTTTAAAAGCTTTGTATCCTCAACAGCCTTTACTCCATGACCTATTCTCTCTGGAGCTATTTTGTCCATAACTTCCCACATCTCTTCAGTATCTGTTACTTCACCCGTGTGAAAAGTTAACTTAAGACCTTCTTTTCTTGCTATTCTGAAAGCAGGAGCAACTTCATTAATTTTGAAGTCATTTCTTAGTGGACCACCAAGGTCAACACCAATTACTCCATCATTTTTAAAGAATGCAGCTTTTTCGGCGATAATTCTGTTCATTTTAGCGTTGAATCTCCTATCCATCATTAAAATCAAGCCTGCTTTTACAGGATAGTCCAAACATGCTTTCTTC
>PWIP01000059.1 GCA_003560355.1 Candidatus Dojkabacteria bacterium
TATCCTCGACTTTTTACTAAAGAATATATGAAAAAAGCTTCTTATGCTAATACTGTTCATGCATGTATGGCTGTTCTAAACAGTTTAAACACTATTTCTGGAATACAAAGGGAAAAGGAAGATTTAACAGATAAAGATGAAAGGAAATATTTACTGGGTTGTGTTGTTGATGTCGCTTATGACCTTCAAAAGAGAAGTGTGTTTGCTAATGAGTTTGATAATCGTAAAAGGAATGGTGAGGATTTAAAATTATTCTCACAATACAGAGAAACAAAGAGAAGAGATTGGGGAGAAGAAGGTGTGAATTCTGAAAGAAAGGTTTCCTTGGAAGAAATGAAACATATTCTTAATGTTGTAAAAGAATCATACAGAAAGTAAGAAACAAAGTGATATAATTGTACATTATGAAGATTGTTGTAATAGGTTCTAAAAATCCCGCTAAGGTTTCTGCTGTAAAGAGTGCTTTTAAAGAAGTTTTTCCAAAAACAAAATTCAAATTTAAATCAGTTGAAGTTAATTCTGGAGTTTCAAGACAACCTCTGACAGAAGAGGAAACTATGCAGGGTGCTATGAATAGGGTTGAGGGTTGTGAGCAAATGTTTCCAGAGTCAGATTATTGGGTGGGTTTGGAAAGTGGTGTTGAGCCAGAGAATAGAGATTACCTTTTGGTTGAATGGGTTTTTGTTTTGAACAAAAAAGGTGAATTAGGTAAAGGTAGGGCTCTTTCTTTTTTACTCCCAACTAAGATGTCTAAGGATATTTCTGATGGTTTTAGTATTGGGGATTCAAATGACAAATTTTTCAACAAAGATAATACTGGTGATGGAGTAGGTCTTGTTGGTACTTTGACAAATGAAATAATTACTAGAGAAAAATCCTCAAAAGATGCATGTATTATTGCTTTAATACGCTTTATTAACAAAAGACTATATTGAAGTTAGTATTTTCAAATCAGAATTTAAAACTTTTGGATTAAAGCCTATTATTTCATCTTTCAGCATTCCTTCTGGAATTTGATTGTATATGAAAATCTTTTTGCCCATTCTAAATGCATCATACATTTCTAAAAATGTTGCACCTCCTATGTAGTTTTTAATTCCGTTTTTTTCGAAATTTAAAACTAAAACAGCATCACTTTGTTCAATAATATCCATGCTTTTTAAAAACATTTCTTTTTTCCACTTAGCATGTATTTTTTCTCCTCTGTCTCGAAATTTGTCTTCGCTAAATGGATCTTCATAACTGTTCGGTAATGTAACAGTATGTCCAGCTTTTTCTAATATCCCCTTTATTTTTGGAATTTCTCCATAAAAAGCTTTGCTACATATGATGAATATTTTCATAATTCTGATTTTAACAAAGAGTTGATTAAATTAAAAACGAGAAATATTTGTTATGAAAGCTTTATTTTTGGTCCCACACCTGCTATACTATGGGGCTTTAAGTTTTAAAACATTTTTTATGAGAGGAGAATCTTTTGATTTAAAAAGGCAAAATTTCGACGTTCCCAAGGGCTATGTAAATTCTCATGGTTTTCTTGTCCCTGAAAGTCCAATGGATACTAAACCCAAAGTTACTATGAGCGGTTCAGTTGGAGAACAAATGTTTGATAGATTGAGTTGCAATTTAATAGATATCAAAAAAAGACCTAGGGGTATTGAATCTTTGGAAGTTGTTCTTTCTTCTTTTGATGGAGATATTATTTATGGATTTAGCATATATAATTTATTAAAAGAGTTTGGAGATATAAATAATGTGCCTATTAAGATAACGGAATATGGAGCAACTATTAATACAATTAGTGCTCTTATTTTGCAAGCTGCTGATAAAAGGTGTATGTTTGAAAATCAGAATATGTTACTTTACCCCAAAGCCAAGAAAAAAGCTGCGGGTTTTATTAAGGAGGATCAAGAGGAACAAGAACGCCTAACAGAAAATTACATAGATATAATGAAGCAGAGAATTCGAGTGCACCCCGATGTTATTGAAGGTTATATGGAGGCAGAAGAACTTATTGACTCTGAGCAGGCAAAACGATGGGGTTTGGTGGATGAAATTCTTTCAAATACACAAAATCAAAAAAAAAGTGTATCTTTTAAAGATTCCACATTTTCATAATGCTTTACAGATTTATATATACCATAAGGATCTCTTTGTTCTTTTTTGAAAAAAGTTTTTTCATCTCTTACTGCTTCTTCAAAATGTAAATGTACTTCATCCCAAGTTTTAAAAGGTTTAATGTTTTTTACTTTTTCTTCGCAATATTTAAGCTCTCCCCAAATTAAACCAGAAGTCCCTGTATATCCAATCAAATCTCCTTGGTTTATCCATGTAACATATTTGTTTTTTTGTTTAAACAAAGTTTCGCATTCTTTTAAAGTGTATAAATAGCTTTCTTTTTCTTCAATATTTTCAGAAAAATTATATCCATATTTGTAATTAATCCATGGGTATTTTTTCATTAGTTTTTTATGAAATTCAATTATTTTTTCAATTTCTTTTCTACTTTTTTTGTTGTTTCTCAACCTATTATTTTTCTCAATAATTCTTTTAACAATATCAACCTTTTCTGTTTTAGTGGTTTTTAATTTCATTTCGTTAGCTATTTTTGAAAGATGTCCGTATTGTGTAATTCTGCCATTCTTAACCCCACAGATTTTTTCAGGATGATAGATTTGAACAAAAAGACCAAGTCCGTTACCCAGGGGTTTGTTTTTAAATAGTTTAAGTGTTTTATCACTATTTTGAATTGTATAGCGGTGATATGAAGCAACTGCATATCCGGAAGCACTTGCATATACTGGTTGTCCCCAGCTTGTTGAATAGTCTACTGCTTTGTGAAAATACTGCCCGTGAATTTTTCTTTCGTTTTGTGAATATATATATCCTTCTGATATTTCAAAGTTGTTATGAAGTGGAGGTTTTAAATATGGTTCGTGAGGAATTGAAGGTTTGTGTTTTTCTTTTATGGACATAACCTATTATACTCCATACTTTTTGATAAGGGTATTGTTTCTGTGTATAATCTTTTAACTTTATGAATTTAAAAGATTTGCAAAAACAAGCTACTTATTTAAGAGACAAGGATGGAAATCCTAAGAAAGCTCTTCGTCTTATGGAAAAATATGTGAGGCAGGAGCAAGATATTGATAGTGATTGGGTTGAACATTTACTTCTTAAAGCTGTGTTGTACAGAGACACAGGAGATACAAAAACTTCTTTGAATACATACAAAGAAGCTTTGGAGCATTTGCCTAAAGAGAATATTGAGAAAAGAGCCGATATTTTAAGGTCCATGTCTTTTCTTGCCATAAGCACAACGGGTTTAGAAAATGCTAAGAGCTTGGCTTTAAAAGCTATGGGTCTTTTAGAAAAAACAGCAGAGGATGAATATCCTAAGGTTAAAGCTAACACTTATGCTGTATTAGGAAATATATTTTACGAATTAGGTGAGTTAGAAAAAGCTTTGTATAATTACAATGAAGGGCTTGATTATGCTAAAAGGGCAGGTTTTAACGAAAGAATTATTACATTAACAGGAGATATTTCCAATGTATATATTGCTAAAAAAGACTACGAAAAGGCTTTAGAATTGTTAAACAAGTATATTAAAGAAGCAAAAAACAATTATCGTATTGCCCTTCCCGCTTACTACCTTAGAAGGGCTAGAATATATTCTGATATTGGAAAGATGGAATTAGCTAAAGAGGATATAAAGGGTGCAATGAGAATTTCAAAACAGGAAAATTGGTTTAGAGACCTAGGGGAATCTTATGAAGCTTTAGGGAATATATATTTGAAAGAAGATTTTAAGAAAGCAAAGAAGTATTTTGAAAAGGCTTTGTTTGTTTACAAAAAAGGGGAATATGAAAATTTAACAAAGAGATTACGGAAGAAAATGGATAAAGATTTTAAAAAATAGGTTGTTTAATAGTATGAATAAGTTGGGATACATGTTGCACGGTTTGTAAAAAAGAAAAAATGGTGAGAAACTTAAAATACATAAGTTTTAAGAAATTCTCACCATATGAAAGATCTTACCTCAAATACGTTAAGA
>PWIP01000090.1 GCA_003560355.1 Candidatus Dojkabacteria bacterium
CGGGGAAGAATAGTTTTTAGATATAAGTAAAATGAAAGTACAAGCTTCTGTAAAAAAAAGATGTCCGCATTGTTATGTAGCTCGTAGGGGCAAGACAGTATATATCTATTGTAAAAGAGAGCCTAAGCACAAGCAAAGGCAGGGTTAATTTATTAATTATATTAAATAATGGCAAGAGTCGCTGGAGTTGAAATACCTAATGAAAAGAAATTAAAAATTTCTCTTACTTACATATATGGCGTAGGCAATTCTAAGGTTCAGGGTATTTTGAAAGCTACTAAATTGGATGGGGAGAAAAGGACAAAAGATTTAACGGAACGGGAGCTTAGTGTTTTAAGAAAGTATCTTGAAGATGACCATGAAATAGAGGGTGGTTTAAAACAAAAAACATTTAGGAATATAAAGAGGTTGAAAGACACAAGATGCTATAGAGGAATTCGTCATAAATTAGGTTTACCAGTAAGAGGTCAAAGGACAAAATGTAACGCAAGAACAAGAAAAGGTAAGGGTCTTGCTGTTGGTGGTTTAAAACAAAAAATAACAAAGACTTAATACTATTACAAATTAATTTTTTATATTTAATTAGTGGTAAAAGCGAAAAAAACAGGGAAGAAATCAAAGACAAAAACAAAGAGAAATGTCTCTTCGGGAATTATTTCTGTGCAGGCTACTTTTAACAATACGATAATAACGATTGCTGATTTGGAAGGTAATACCTTGGCTCAAGGTAGTCCTGCAAAGATAGGTTTTAAAGGGTCAAAGAAAAGTACTGCATTTGCTGCAACAAAGGCAGCTACAGAAGTAGCTTTTGAAGTTATGAAGAAATATGGTTTTAAAGAAGCGAAAGTATATTTGCAAGGAGCAGGTGCTGGTAGAAATGCTGCAATAAAGGGTTTGGATTCCGCTGGTTTGAGATTGACTACTCTTGTTGATAAAACAGGTTTGCCTCATAATGGTTGCAGACCTAAGAAAAGACCTAGAAAATAATATTATTTTTTTAAATAGATGGGAAGATATACGGGACCAAAAGAAAGGCTAAGTAGAAGAGAAGGAGTAAACCTTTTTCTTAAAGGCTCTCGTTCTTTTTCACCTAAAGCTGGGATTGAAAGAAAGCCTTTCCCCCCAGGACAACATGGTGGTAAAACAAGAGTAAGGCTTTCAAACTATGGTAAACAACTTAGAGAGAAACAGAAAGTTAAAAGGGTTTATGACCTAAGAGAAAGACAATTTCATAATATATATAAAAAGGCTGACAGACTTTCAAAAATTAACGACTCTGATAAGGGATTGGAATTTCTACGACTTTTAGAACTCAGATTAGACAATGTTGTGTACCTTGCGGGTTTAGCTCCATCAAGGTCTGCTGCTAGGCAATATGTTACTCACAAGCACGTAGAAGTTAATGGAAAAACAATATCTATCCCTTCATATACTTTAAAAAAAGGAGATGAAGTTAAATTGAAAGTGGCTAAACTTATGCCTCTTGAGGTACTTGTTAAAGCACCGAGATGGATTGAAAGATCCAAAAATATTGCCAAAGTTATAGATTTACCAATAAGAGATGATATAGATGAAGGAATTAAAGAAAACTTAATTATTGAGTTCTACTCAAGATAATCTAAATTATTTAAATCAAATTAAAATATGATGGACTTTAAGGACATAACGGTAAAAATTAAGGAGGAAAAGAATAACTCTGGGGTTTATGAAATTTCTCCTTTGCCAAGAGGTTATGGAAATACACTCGCTAATTCATTGCGAAGAGTTTTGCTCTCAAGTTTGCCTGGTGGAGGAATTACACAGGTAAAAATAGCGGGGATTGATCATGAATACTCTACCCTTCCAGGCATTAAGGAAGACGTTTTGGAAATTCTCATGAATTTAAAAGTTTTGAATTTTAAAATGGAAGGAGATGAACCACAGGTTTTTAAATTAGAATACAAGGGAGAAGGTGTTGTAAAAGGTAATGACATAAAGCTCACAGGTGGTGTTGAAGTAATGAATGGAGAACAGGTAGTTGCAACTTTAACTGATAAATCAGCGACTTTGGATATTGAATTGCAAATAGAAAAAGGAGTTGGTTATAAAGAAGTAAAGAAGGACGAAAGAAAGGAAAAAGGTGTAATTCAACTAGACGCAGATTTTTCACCAGTACTCAATGTGACTTATGAAGTTTTACAAGCAAGAAAAGGGCAACAAATGAACTTGGATAGTGTTTTCTTTACGATAACTACAGATGGAAGCATTACTCCAGTAGAAGCTTTGTTAGAAGCTAGTGAAATTCTTCAAGATTTTGCCGGTAAAGTTATGGTTGCTCTTGGAGTTCCAATAGACGAAGTTGAGCAGAAAGCAGAAGAAGCTAGAACAGCTGAGCAGACAGAGCAAGAGGAGGATTCTGGTGATGAATTGGATAATTGGAAAATTGAAGATTTGCAACTTTCAAAAAGATCAAAGACAGGTTTACTTTCAGGTGGTTACAAAACTATCGGTGATTTAAGGGGTGTAACTAGGTCTGAACTTTTGGGTCTTCCAGGTTTTGGTAATAAATCTTTTAACGAGATTTATGAATTACTTAAAGAATATAATATTGAAATAGATGGAGAATAATATATGAATAAAAGAACTTCTGGAGCAAAATTAGGACGAAAGAAATCAGGGCGAGAGGCTTTAATTCGTAACCAAATTAGATCTCTCTTTACCTATGGATTTCTTGTTACTACAACGCCCAAAGCTAAAGCTTTAAAAAGTGAAGTTGAGAGCTTTCTTTCTAAAACAAGTGAAGATTCTTTACAAACTCAAAGAACACTGTATTCAGTTTTGGGTAATGCATCTCTAGTTCAAAAGGCATCCAAACTTTTAAAGGAGGGAGAGAATAAAGTTGGTATTATCAAGGTTGGTTTTAGAGATGGTGATAACGCAGAAACTTCAAAAGTTTCTTTACTAGGCTATGAAGATGTATTTGGTAAGAAGAAAAAAAGCGTGAGAAGTAAGAAAAAAGACAAGAAAGAAGAAAAGAAAAAAGGAGAGACAGAGTTTGTAGAAGAAAAGAAAGATGATAAGGTTGTAGAAAAAGGAGAGGTTGATAAGAGTAAATTAAACATAAAGGATAGATTTATTAACAAAGAAAGAGCCAGGAGTCGCTCAGGAATATAAATTACTTTTTAATTGATATGAAACAAAAAACAACTTGGACAAAAGAAAAAGACATCAAGAGAAAATGGTATGTAGTTGATGTAAAAAACAAGGTTCTGGGTAGAGCTGCAAATGAAATAGCTAAGCTTTTGATTGGTAAGAAAAAAGTAGAGCAAGTACCTAATTTAGATTGCGGTGATTATGTAATAGTTCTTAACAGTGATCATGTTGATTTGACCAGAGGAAAGGAAAAGAAAAAAACCTACTTTAGACATAGTGGATATCCAGGTGGTGCAAAAGAAATAACTTTTGATAAACAAATGTTAAAGAATTCTACTTTTGTAGTTGAAAAGGCTGTAAAAAATATGCTACCTAATAACAAGTTGAGAAGTTCTATGATGAATAGGCTTTTTGTATATAAAGGTAATGAGCATCCACATGAGGGTCAAAACCCCGAAGTTTTTAATTTATAAAATTCTAAAATGGTAAAAAAAAGAGGTAAATATACAGAAGGAATAGGAAGAAGAAAAGTCTCAACAGCTAGGGTTCGTCTTTATGCAGGTAAAGAAAATTCAACAGTTAATGGCAAAGTTATAGAAGAGTATTTTGTTGGTATACCAGAAGCAAAGAAAATTTTAAAACCTTTAGAAGTAACTTCTTTGGAAGGTAAGTACTATTTTACGGCTGTTGTTTCTGGTGGTGGAGTTACTGGACAGATGGATGCAGTACAACTTGGCTTAGCTAGAGCTATATATAATATGGATTCAGAATTTAAGGTTGTTTTAAGAAAAAATGGTTTAATAACTAGGGATCCAAGAATGGTTGAGAGTAAAAAGGTCAATTTTAGAAAAGCAAGAAAAAAGCCTCAATTCTCCAAGAGATAGTATTAGTTTTTCAAA
>PWIP01000046.1 GCA_003560355.1 Candidatus Dojkabacteria bacterium
AATATTTTTTACATAAAAGAAAAGAATCAGGTTCTTTTTAGATATAGTGATATTGATTTGGTTTCAAGAATTATTGATGGACAATTTCCAGAATACAAGCAAATAATTCCAACTGGTTTTCAGACAAGCTTTGAGTGTAAAAGAACAGATTTTTCAAATTCACTTAAGGTCGTAAATATTATAGCGAGAAATATTTCTGGTAATAAAATAGAGATGGATATACAGGCTAAGAAGGGTAAGGTAAATCTATCTGCTGTTCAAGCAGAAATAGGGACGAACAAGAGTGAGTTTGAAATTAAAGGAAGTGGAGAGGATTTAAAGATAGGTTTTAGTGGTAAGTTTCTTTCAGATATTTTAAGTAATGTTGGTGAGGAAAACCTTGTTTTTGAAGCGAACACTGATGTAAATCCAGGTGTTTTTAAGATAAAGGGAGATGAAAGTTTTCTACATCTTGTTATGCCAATGAGACTTTAATCATCAATTCTATATCCAAATCCGTGTACAGTTTGTATTGTATTTGGTTTGTCTATTTTATCTCTTAGTCTTTTTATATGCACATCTACAGTATTTGAATTATTTATTTTGTTGTAATCCCAAACATGATCAAGAAGCTCATTTCTACTAACAGTCCTGTTTTTATGTTTTACAAGATATTCTAAAAGACAAAATTCTTTTTTTCTCAAGTGTATTTCATTTCTGTTGTTCAAAACTTTTTTAGCCTGTGTATCTATTTGCAAGCTTTTTGTTTTTAACATATGTTTTCCATGGTTTCTTGGTCTTTTACGAATATTTTCAATTCTTAAAATTATTTCTTGTGAAGGAAAAGGATAATCTAAAATATCGTCAAAACCACTCCTTAAAAAAGCAAGCTTTTTTCTCCAATTGTTTGTTGTATTTAAACCAATAATGCAAAGATTTGAATTTTCAGCCCTCATTTTTTCCAATTTTCTATTCGTTATATCAAAGTTGATATTAACTACCAAAACATCAATATTTTTTACGTAATAATTAGTTTTTAAAAAATCTTCAAAACTTTTTCGTCTAGTAATATATCCATAATTGTTTAATGAAGTCTCTAAGGCTTCAGAAATGAGGTTGGAATCCTCTATTAACATAATTTGCATTTATTTTGCATTAAAAATTTAAATATGTTGAAATATACACACTTGCTATTTCCCTCCAAAGACTTATATATTATTAACTAATGAAGTATATTTTTTTACAGACATTTGTGACCTTTTTAGGTGCTATGTTTTTGTTATTTTTGTTTCAACAAGAACATTTCTTACCTTTTGATGAATCGCAAGAATTTGATTGGTATAATATTTTTACAGTATTGTTTTTCCTTTTTTTAATTATTCAGGGGGTAATTTTCCTCATTTTATATTTATTTCAGAAGTTTTTAACATGTGGTATTAAAGAATTTCCTTCGTATAATTATTCTTTGAAATGGGGAATTTTGGTATCTATTCTTTTCATATTGGTAATTCTTTTGAATATATATAATATAATGGGTTTAACTTGGGGATTGTTAGCTATTGTTTTAATTATTTTTTTGTTAATTTTGATAAAATTCTAGATTTAAGGTATCATTTGTAAATAATTTTTGTACTCTTACCCTATGTCTAAAAAGAAAGAAACGGTTGTTAGTAAAGAGATAAGTGACTTGGGTAAAATTTTGTCAGGGCAGATGGCTTTGAAAGAAAAGGAAGAAGAAATCCTCAAGATGAAGAAGAAAGCCATTCAGGAGCAGAAGAAGAAGATAAGGGATGGTTTGAAGTCTGGTGATGTTAAGGTAAAGGATTTGAAAAAAAATAAAAAGGTTGTTCAGAAAATAAAGCTGTTTGAGTGGGAATCTCCAATTAGAGTTCCCTTTGCTTTTGAGAAGAAAAGTTTCTTAGTTATTGTTGCTCTTTGTCTTCTTTTCATACTTTTTCTTGCAATATTAGGACACTATTTACTGATGTTTGCGATAATAGCTTTGTTGTTTTTAATATATGTTGCTGGTACTACTGAACCCGTAAATGTTAAACATCAAATTACTGCTCGTGGTGTTGAAACTTTGGATCATTTGTATGAATGGTATATGCTAGAAAATTTCTACTTTACTCAAAAAAAGGGACATCACATTTTACTTTTAGAAACAAGATTAAGATTTCCAAGCCAGCTTTTCATAATAATAGAGAAGAAGGATTTGGAAACGATATTTTTACTCTTGCAAGATCAGCTTTTGTACAAGGATATAAAAAAGCAAAGTAGTTGGCAAAAAATGAATTTTGGTGAATACATACCTTTGGAAAAACTCTAGTGTATGAGAAGAAAAAAAATAGCAGTTATGGGGATAGGCTACGTGGGTCTTTCTTTTGCTGCTGTATTGTCTAATTGTGGGTACAAAGTTTTTGCTTTTGATATTGATGAACAAAAAGTAGATTTGCTTAATAAAGGTAAGGCTTTTTTCTCAGAAAAGGGTTTGGATAAATTGATAGCTTCTGGTGTTAAAAAAGGGAATTTAATAGGTACTACGGATTATGAAAAGTATTTAAAAAATGCAGATATAATTTTTTCATGTGTTGGAACCCCAGATTTACCTGATGGAAGCTCAGATTTAAGCTTTGTTTTTGATGTTGCAAGAATAGTTTCTCAGCTTGCGAAGGATGGTGTTGTGTATGTTCAAAAAAGTACTGTTCCTGTTGGAACTGGTAGAGAGGTAATGAAAGTTGTTTCTCAGGAAAATCCAAAGTTAAAATTCTCCTATGTCTCTAATCCAGAATTTCTTTCAGAAGGTTCATCTGTTTACGATACATTTATGACAGACAGAGTAGTTCTTGGTAGTGATGATGAAAAAGCCATAGAGTATGTTCTAGGTCTTTACAAAAGTATTCAAGAATGTTCTTCCATTGTGAATTTAAAAGATGTTTCAGACTTTGCCCATATTTACAGAGCAAAACAAAATGGTAATGAAATTGGATTTAAAGAAGTAAAAACCAGTTTAGAAAGTGCTGAACTCATAAAAGTAACGAGTAATGCTCTTCTTTCTTTAAAAATTTCTTTTGCAAATTCAATTGCAATTCTTTGTGATGAAGTGGGAGCTGATATTAATGAAGTTATGGATGGCGTTGGTATGGACAAAAGAATAGGTAGGTCTTTTCTCTATGCTGGTAGAGGATACGGAGGTGGTTGTTTTCCAAAAGATGTCAGCGGTCTTCTCTCTGTTGCAAAAAAACATAAAATTAATTTACCAATAATGGAAGCTTCTGTTTCTGTTAATGAACATATGCCAGAATTAATAATAGATAAAGTGAAAAAGAAGCTAGGGAGTTTAGAAGGAGAGAAAGTTGCTTTACTAGGTCTTTCTTTTAAACCCGGCACAAGTGATGTAAGGAGGTCGCCAGCATTAAAACTAGCAGAGCTTTTTGTAAAAGAAGGTTGTTTTGTTTGTGCATATGATCCAGAAGCTATGGATGAAGCAAAAAAAGAACTTGGAGATTCTGTAATATTCATGTCTTCAACTAAAGAAGCTATTTCTGAATGTGATTTTGTTTGTATTGCAACAGAATGGCCAGAGTTTTCAGAGTTTGATTTTTCAAAAATCACTATTAAAAAGAAGCTAATAGTTGATTGCCAAAATAGACTGGACAAAGAGAAAGTAAAAAAACAGGGTTTTAATTATATTGGTGTTGGGAGAGCTTAGTTTTGTGATTTCCATTTATGCAAAATTTGTTATAATAGCATAAATAACCTTTTGTTCTATCAAATATGCTAGATATGTGTTCCCAAGGAGAAAGCCTTAAGTGTGTGGAAAGGGATAAAAAATATATAGTTCCAGAAGGACAAAAAATTCCAGACTGGATTGTGAATGAGGCACGATTATTAAATGACGCTTTATACAAAGGTGTTGTGGAGAAAGTTGAAGGAAGCGTTGATTTTCAAGACGAAGGAGAGTTAGTGGATATTATGAAAGGTTTGGTAGATATTACATATTTTGTGGAAATGCCTAATGAATGGGTAAAGGCTGAAGAAAGGGG
>PWIP01000045.1 GCA_003560355.1 Candidatus Dojkabacteria bacterium
ATCAATATTTTCAAGCTTTGAACTTTTATCTTTTTTAAGCAGGTAACTAACAATAGCTTCATTTTCATTTGGTGAAATGGTAGTTGTTGAGTAAGCTAAAAGCCCACCTTTCTTAAGGCAATTAAAGGCAACAGTTATTAATTTTTCTTGTAACTTGGATAGAGCTTTTGTTTTTTTAATATTCCAATTTTTCAAAGGTCTTTTTTTCAAAAAAGAGATTTTACCTTCTCTACTGGAAGGTGATAGTAGCAGAATTTTATCAAAAGAATTAGCATATTCTTTGTCCAACTCTTCTCCCTTACCCGTATTTTTGTTAACAAAAATCTTCTCTTCATCAATATCAAAAGAAAGAATATGGGCTGTGCTTAAATCAGGGTACATATCTAAAACAAAATCATCAATATCTATTTTCAAACCTATTGTAGGTATCAGTTCTGCAAGATTTTGAACATAGAACAATCCTCTTTTGTATTCAGAGGTGTTTTTAATTTCAGATTTTGTTAAATTTTTGACAAGATATGTATCTTTACACCACTCTACTTTTTTAAGTACAAAACCTTTTTTCTCAAGAACTCCCCTATTTATACCATCCAATTTAATACTTGGCATAGTTTTTTGAAAAAACATCTCCTTTACCTTTGATTGAGGCATTTTAAATACACTGGCCATTCTTGAAAGGAAAATATCTTCTTTGTAAAAAAATTTTTGACTTGATTGTTTAAAACCTCTTTGTCTTTTTTTCTTTCTCATTAAATCTTCCCAGCTTTAAAGTTTAAAATGCTTGCAATAGCTAAGCTTGCAGTTTCAGTTCTTAATATATTACCTTTGAGCTTTACAAATTCAAAACCCAATTCTTCAAAAACCTTTATATCAGAAACACTCCATCCTCTTTCTGGCCCTATGGCTATAGTGTAGCTGGAATTTGGTTCTTTTTTAGATAATACTTCTTTTAAACTAAGAGGTTTTTTAACTTCTGTGGCAAAACAAAGTTTGTTTTTTGAATTAATATTTTTCAAATTTTTAATATTTATGGGTTTTTCAATTTCAATATCGTATGGATTTCTACTTTGTTCTTTTGCATCCTTCAGAATTTTTTCATACATGCCAAATTTTTTAAGAAATTTCTTTTTTGGTATTAATGAAAACCTAGATTCTATAGGTATAATTCTGTTTACACCTATTTCTACTGCTTTTTCTAAAAAGAAATTAAATTTAAAATCTCCAAAGATTGATTGAACTACTGTTAATGAAAAATCATCTTTTTTAGAAGCTCTTTCTGATATTTTTTCAATAATTTCTACTTCAACAGAAGCCTTTCCAATGTTTGTAATTCTTGCGAGAAAGATACTCTCCAACGTCTCTATATTAACAGGGTCTTCAACTTTAAAGAGTTTTTTTGAAATCACAAACTCGGAATCTTTGTCTGAAAGGTGTGTAATATCACCAGGTTTAAGTCTGTGTGGGATGAAGTAGGCTTGCATACTTAGTTTTACTTTTTCATCCCTTCAAAGAAGCTAGCAACCATTGAAAAAATTCCCCCTATTTTTTTTATTGGTTGCACTACCTGTTCTTTGACCTCTCCTACTGTGTTTTCAACCATTAACGTTGTTCTTTTTGCTGCTCCAACAATTTCTGTAGATTCTTCCATTATTTTTTCAACATTTTTAATTATACCTTTTGATTCTTTTACAATATTTCTAACTTCTGAAACTGTTTCGGAAGTTTCTTTAAAAAGCATTGCAACGTAGTAGAGAATTAAGCATACGAAAACGGTAATAACTGCAATTAAAACCATCCAGTAAATTGGAGGTATTGTTTCCATCATTTGTGTTTTTAAAATTTAGATTATACTACAATGATATTATACTTTTGAGTGAATTGAAAGTGTAAAATTATTTTTAAATAATGTATACTTTAATTATGTATATTGGAATAAGACAAAAAAGAAGGTTTATGTTTTTTTTAGGTTTTCTTTTTTTGATTACTGCTATAGTTTCAGTTTCTTTTTTAGTTCAAAGGGAAATATCTGAGGAATTTCTTAGACTTTCTGAACCTAGAAATGTTGTTTTGAGCAATGTTTTTGAAGATAGTGTTACTGTAACTTGGATTACGGATGTTAAAGTTAATGGCTCATTAGTTGTTTATGATAGCAATGGCGAAAGAATGGATGAATTTGAGGATGTGCGTAATATCGGGAGGAGTTATACCCATTATGTGGAGATTGTTGATTTGGATCCTGGTACTTCATATGAATTTGAAATTGTTTTTGATGAAAAAAGATATGAATTTTCTACAAGAGAAGTTTTAGCTGGTAGCCTTGCACCTCATGTTTTAGAGGGTAATCTTGATTCTAGAGATGTTTTAGTTTTTTTAATAGCTGATGATTTAAATCCCAATTATCCCCTTGCTAGCCCTATTATTGATGGAAGATGGTCTTTTGATGTATCTGAACTAGCATCTGCTGTTGGTGGAGAAAGAGTTGAATTTAGGGGAGATTCTCCATTGAGACTCCTGTTTTACAGTGATGATGGTGTTAAGGTTATACAGGGTAACAGGAATGTTTTGTTTACTAGGGATGGTGAATTTGATGGTGTTGTGAAGCTTGATGGTTCTGAGGATATTTTTTCATATATTCCTGATTTTGCTAGATTTAAGGGGGACTTTGTTCAAATGGAGGATATTGCTAGGGATATTGAAAGTGAGGGCGTTTCTGAAGAGATTTTAGGTGTTCAGGAGAATATGGATTTGAAGGAAGGTGGTTCACTTCAAAGGTTAGAGAATCTTTCAGATTATGGTTTTTATGAGTAGAAGAATTACTTGCTTGACAGGAATGGTGAATTATTAGATTATTGTTATTGACACTAATTTGTTTTTTTTGATATGAGAAATAAGGAGGGGAAGAAAAAGAAGAAAAGCTTATTGCTTTTGCTGGGTTTGTTTTGTTATGCATTTTTAGCAATACTATTCTCTTATATAACGGATGGTGCTTTTAAATTTGATTATAATCCGTATGTAGAGAAAAGAGAAGCTAAAGCTGAATCTGTTTCTAAACTTGTTGAAAGTGAAACTGATAAATGCTTACAAGAAATTAATTTGGTGACCAAAAATGAACCACAGGAACCTCTTAAAATAACCGAAAACGAACTTAATCATATGTTAGATTTAGTAGGTAAGTTTGGAGAGATTGTACCCCATGAAAGAACCGCGAATTTTGCTTTCCAAAGGATGGATCATCAAACTCAGACGAATTTAATAAATTTTGCTCAGAATCTAGAATATAAGGAAATAGAAAAATTAGAGGATTTTATGGTTGCCACTAGAGATGATAATCTTGAGATACATACAAATGATGGGGAGGTTCAGGGTTGGAGTGATGACGCTAATTATCAAGTAAGTGACACTATAAGAGATATCATTGATCGTCTTCGTGATTTTCTTGTAGGTAGTTGTGAAAAACCTAATTACGAAGTTTTTAAGCCACAGGCGTTTTGTGGTTCTGGAAGTTTGGAAGGTGTAGGTGATATTAGAATGGCACAAATTTGGTCTTTGGATATTAAATCTGTTGGTTCTGCAACGGGATTTGACAATTTTTTACTTACACACAATCCACGTGGTCTTACTGCATGGCGAAACGATTCCAATATTATTATGGAGGATTACGATTATTTTGTAAATATGCCTCCAAGTAATTCATCCTTCCCTCTTCTTGATTCTGTAGTATTGTCCGAGGGCGATAGATTTGAAACTTATGAAATGCATTATGAAGCTGCAGGTAGTTTGAATGATATACCCTATGACGTTCATCCTGATGCGAAATCTTTATGTGATGTTTTGAATCCTGGACATTTTAACGTTAAGGCTTCTAATAATTTAGCAAAAGAACTTACAGATTATGTAACTCCACCCGGATCGATAATGTCATTGGGCGATAGGTCTTTTTCTTTTAATCCATGTAATGATTTCTTTTGGAGAACCGATTTTGATGAGGACGAA
>PWIP01000073.1 GCA_003560355.1 Candidatus Dojkabacteria bacterium
AAACAATGAACATTAGAAGTTTTTACAATCCGGTTAAGAGAAAAAAAAAGAGGTACAAAAAGATTGTAAAACTATTAAATCTACAACCTCACGAAAAAGTTTTAAATATTGGCAGTGGTAAGGGATATACATTTGAAGAATTTAACAAAGAAAATCCAATTATTGGCATGGATGTATTTCCAGAGAATGAAAATTCAATTAGGCAACCAAATTTCAAATACATTCAAAGACAAAATGATATTTTACCTTTTGAAGATAATTCCGTAGATGTCGTAGTCAGTATTGGAGTTTTGGAACATATACAACCTGAAGATTCATTTTTAAAAACTTGCGAAGAAATACAAAGAGTTGGTAAGAAATATCTTGTTGTAGTGCCTAATATGGGGACAATTATTGAACCTCATTATGGATTTCCATTTTTTCATTTACTTGATGAAAATAGTCAAAAAGCTCTACAAAAGGAATTTAAGTTAAAGTATGTAGAAGAGAATCAAGATGAAAATGAGTATGAAGAAATACGATATTTAAAAAAGAAGGAATGGCAAAAATTATTTCCTGAAGCAAAGATTAAAGTTTATATGCATATAGGGCCTTTAGTCACTAACCTCATCATCTGGAAGGTCTAATTCAACATCTAGAATTTCCGTTTCTTCTTCTAAAATTTCTTCCTCAACTTCAACTTCTTCTTCCTCTGGTTCTACACCTTCAATTTCCAAACTCCAAAGATAGTCTAAGTTGTTTTGTACTTGTTCGTGAAGATTTAGAACCCCAGTTCTCCTAAAATCCATTTCTTCTAGAATTGTTTTTGCATTTTAAAAATACGTTTTTGCACTAATATAGTCTTGCATACCCATGGAGATTTCACCAGCAAGTACTAACCCAGGGACATAAAATGGGTTAATTTCTAGAGCCCTCCTGACACTAGCAAAAGCACCATCTACATCACCCAGTAAATAAAGATAGGTTGCTCTGTTAACATAAGGATTGTAATTATTTGGCTGTCGCAAAATAGTCTGCTCAGAGACTTGCAAAGCGGTATTTATGTAGTTTTGAAAGCCCATCTTTACAAGTTCAGAATATACTAAATCCCTGGTACTCCAATTTATTCCAACCATAGGTGCTAATTCTGTAGCCTGCCTTATTTCCTCAAGACTTGCTTCAGCATAAACACCTACTACACGAACAAATTCCTGCCTTTCAACTTCATCTGTTAAATCTACATATCTTTTAGCAAGTACACTATCAATATAGTCCATGCGAATTAAACCAATTTTTCTCCTGAAAACATAATTATTAGGATTTCTTTCAATAGCTTGATGATAATTTTCCGTCGCTCTTGCAAGCATTTGCTCACGAATTTCAAGATCCTCTTCTTCCAAGTTATACATTATGGATTCAGCCCTAACAGCATAAATTCTTGAAGAAAAATCATTAAATATATTGTAAAAAAGAAATATGGAAAGAAAACACATGAAGAGGATGAAGAATTTAGGCAATGAATCATTTCTTTCTAAACCAATTTTTTCAACAAAAAAGTTCGTTTGTATAACTAGTACTTCACTGTAGGTTCTACAAACAACACCCTTTAGTAAAGAAGAAATCCCTAAAATTAAGAAAAGTATGAAGTAGAGTATAAAGCTATAGTAAGAGACAAAAGAGAAAAGCCATATATATATGAGGATTAAATCAAACAGAAGTATTCCAATATTTTCTGTAGATGCCACAGGTATCATTTTTTTTCTAGTTTCGTCGGTTAAATATTTAAAAAATTGACTAAGTATTAAAAAACCCACAATTAACCAGACGAATACTCCAACAAATCCTCTATTTGCAACAATGTTATACACTTCATTACTTGCATAAGAATAGTTCACAAAATTCAAATCAATATCACCACTAAAGGCAGGTCTAAAAAGATTGTAGGCTATAATGAAGTTGTCATTGCCCAAACCAACCAAACTGCGAAAAGAAGAATCCGAAAGGCTACTAAATGTTATTTGCCACATAGACTCACTGTCTAAAGCAACCTGTTCAACCAAATTTTCTGAATCTATTTGTAAAATTTCCTGAGCTACTGGCAAACGAGAAAATCCAAACACTGAAAAACTCATCATTAAAATCAAAATACTACTAATCTGTAAAATTCTACTTTTACATATTAAAACTAATATGAAAGATACTGCAAAAACTCCACCTAAACTCACAGCACCAACCCAAAGAAGATTCTTTATGGTAAAGAGGGAAATAGCAAGAACAAAGACAAAAGTAAAAAACATGAAAACAAGTAACAAAGAGCTTTGTATAGCTCTCTTTTTCCTATGGGCAGTACTTAGAGATAGTTTTTTGTTTAAATAACCTTCATCATTACTAAAGATCTGGAAAAAGTAGTGAAAAACAAAAAAAGAAAGTAATATACCTACAGACCAAATTACAACCGACAACTTAACAGAGTTAAATAACGGTAATCCGACTAAAAAGAATTTTTCAAATCCTGGAATAAAAACGAAAGGATTAAGGTTGTAAAATGAGAAAATACTTAGTACGGCACTTAAAAAAAGACCGAGGGTTAAGCAAAAGACCAAAGTAACCACACTACTAATGTTTTTAAGCATAGATTTAACTATCAAAACATAAACCAATATCGTTATTATTGATACAAGACCTGTTCCCAAGCGATATTCATACCCCCAAAAGCTAACTAAAGAATCAACTGAAAAAAGGAAGGATATTAGAAATGAAAAACCCAAAAGAATTATAACCATATCTCGCGAACTACGATAAATTTCTGCTCTCCCTTTTACAAAAAATTTAATTAATTCAAAAGTAAGTAAGATTATTGTAAAAACCATTAGTACAAAAACCCTGCCATATTGAAACATCATCCACTCTAAAGGAAATAATGAAATAGGTATTAGAATAAGTGAGGCACCAAGAAAAAACATCTGAATATTAGAAATTAGTTTGTAACCATATTCGTTGAAATTCACTCCAGAAGATTTACGTCTTTTTTTAGCAACTTGTTTTTCTTTTTCCTTTTTGAAAAAATAGTTTGAATTTTCCAAAGAAGTTTTAGAAAACTTTTCCTCTATCATTTAACATCTATACTAAGTTATGTTCTATGATTAATAATATATCATATTTTAATCTTTAATCAGAGGGACAAAAACAAAACCTTCATACTCCTGTATTTTATTACCTTCTTGCGTTTTTTCCAATCTCATAATTGAATTAATCACAGGAATTACCAAAATACCATTCGTTTTAAGTTGTTCTACAAGCTCTTGAGGTATTTCCTGTGCACTTGCACTTACCAAAATTCTGTCAAAGGGAGAAAGTTTTTTAATTCCTAAAATCTTAGGTGTATGAAAAACTTCAACATTTTTGTACTTTTCTAACTTTTGTTTTGATACTTCTAAAAGCTCCTCTATTCTTTCAACTCCAATTATTTTGCCATTTGGATTCATCTCAGAAAGAAGGGCAAGTACATATCCACTACCACTACCCACTTCTAATATTATCTGTCCATCTTGGACATTTAACAAATGAAGCATAAAAGCTATGGTTGAGGGTTGTGAGATAGTTTGTCCCTGACCTATGGGCAAGGGAGCATCATCATACGCTGCACCCCTATAGGATGCAGGAACAAACTCCTCTCTTTTTACTTTTTTAAATGCTTTTACAATGTTTTTTTCAAAACCCTGATTCTCTAAAGCATTTATTAAATTATTTTTTCTCGTCTTTAGACTCATCATCATCTACAACTTCACCCTCTTTTACATCTTCCTTCTTTTCTTCTTCACCTTCTTTCTTACCTTCTTCACTCTTAGCTTGCTCTTGCTGGGCAGCCTTTTCATAAATTACTTTGCTTGCCTCTTGAACAAGGCTGCTAAGTTCATCACTTTCCTTTTTAACTTCATCTTTATCAAAATCTTCCTTTGAAATTAATTCCTTAATCTTGCTAACCTTTTCCTCAAT
>PWIP01000031.1 GCA_003560355.1 Candidatus Dojkabacteria bacterium
AAAATAGACTTTAAAGAAAGTATGAAAAGTTCAAAGGAGATATTAAAAAAACTCATCTTTACACAAGATTACAAAAGAGAGTTGCTAGTTCTTTAAACTCTGCTGCAATAACTACCATTTTCGGTATTAATTACAACGATATCACCCTTCTTAACGAATAATGGAACATTAACTTTGTATCCAGTCTCTAAAGTAACTGTTTTTGTTGCTGCATTTACAGTATTGCCTTTTACAGCATCTACAGATTCTGTAACCTTTAGTTTTACTGTAGGATTCCTTTTAATTGAAATGATTTTTTCTTCAAAAAGTAAAACCAAAACCTTCTCTCCTTCCTTAATAAATGGGCTGTAGTCTCCGATAATATCTTTAGACACTTCAACTGTTTCAAATGATTTGGTATCCATGAAAAAGTAAGATGTTCCATCGTTGTAAAGATATTGCATTTCTTTAGTCTCTGGAGAAATTTCTTGAAATTTTGTACCCGCATTAACGGTCATATTTTGAACAGTATTGTTTGAAAGATTGCGTAATTTCAAAATTATTAAACCCCCTTGCCTACCCTGGGTTTTGTATTTTCTTTCCATTACAAAAAAAACCTTACCATCTATCAATAAATACATGTTTTTTCTTAAATCATCTGTTAAAGGCATTAAAAAAAGATGAAAAGTAAAGCAGAAATGGTTGCGGGGATCGGATTCGAACCGATGACCTTCAGGTTATGAGCCTGACGAGCTGCCTCTGCTCCACCCCGCGTCTAACAAACGGTTGATTATACTAAATTTTTAAACATTATTCAAAAAAAGGAAATCTAGCCAGATTTGAAATATTTCCTCTGGAGTTTTGTCTTCATCTTTTTCTGACAAGCCTTTTGCTTTATCCAATTCCTGTGAAAGCCATTCTGAATTTAATACATCTTCTGGTATTACAAAAAGAATTTCGTCTTCTGCACTATACCTCAACTTATCTCTTGCCTCCTTTTCAATATATTCATCTGAAACTACCTCACTTTTTTCTAGAATTAATTCTAAATTACGAATTCTGAGTTCTTCTACATCTGTTTGAGCAATTTCCAAAACCTGTAGCCTTTCACTTGCAATATTTACAGCCAAAAAAAGGTGATAGGACATAAAAGCTACAAAAAAAAGCATCAAAGATATTGAGAGTATTTTTTGAAAAGTAATTTTTTCTTTACTTTTTCTTCTTTTCCAATTTTTTTTAAGCATGAACTCATTATACACAAAAAATCCTAACCAACAAAAGGCACATAACAAACCTACTAGGCTGTTAGTATTTAGAGCGAATATGGCTATTGACGGCAGCACAATAGCAATGATATAATGCAAATAGTTCAGTCTCTAGGCTTACTTTAAACTATTAAAACACGAAACTTGGCAAATATTAAAAATCCAGATTTTCTTAAATATCATGAAGATTTTGTTAATGGACTTAAGGAAAGAGGCAGGTCAAATTCAACCGTAATTGCCTACTCAAAGGATATAGAGCAGCTTTTGGCGTATTTGAATCAAAAGGGTATTGATGACATAACAAGGGTAACGATAACAGATCTGGAAAACTTTAAACAAAATATGGAAAGTGCTGGATACACTCCAAAGAGTGTTTCTAGAAAGATAAACAGCACAAGGACTTTCTTCAGGGATCTCTTGGAAAATCAAGTTATTACTGAAAATCCTGCTGAAAAACTAGCACACCCAGCTTTTGAAATGAAACCCCCAAGGGTACTTAATATAATGGAGTATAGAGCCCTCAGGGATGTTAGCAGAGTTGATGTACGCCTCTATTCCATAATTGAGTTGCTTTTACAAACTGGAATCAGAATTGGTGAATTATCAGCACTTACACTTGATGACCTTAGGGAATCAAAGGATAAAAAAATCAAGTACTTGTATATAAAACCCGTAGGCAATCACTCTCCAAGAAAAGTTCCTTTGAATAAATCTGCCTATGCTGCAATACAAGACTATTTGAAAATTCGCCCTGAAAGCGAAGACGAAGCACTTTTCATAACAAAAAATGGTAGGCCATTACTAGTTAGGAATATTAGAACAACCATAGACAAAGCTTTTGAAAAAGCTGGGATTAAAAATGCAAAGGTCAATGACCTTAGAAATACTTTCATTGCGCATCACCTTGCAAATGGTGTTAGCCTAACAACTGTTTCTAAATTAGTTGGGCATAAAAGGCTTTCTACTACAGAAAAGTATATTAATTTGATAAATAAAAACGGGAAGGAAGATTCTGCAAAAAAACTCAAGGATCTTTAACTAAGGTTTTCTAAAAGTTACTGTAAAAGTTGAACCCTTACCTTCTTGACTTTCAACCTCATAAGTACCATCCATAAGTTTAATGAGACCAATAGCTACATACAAACCTAATCCTGTACCACCTGGACGTACGAGACCTTGCTCCCCTCCCTTCTCACCATCACCATTAGTAGATACATATTGATTTAAACGGAAGAATTTAGTACCTAATTTTTTAATTGCATCCTTTGATATACCTTCACCACTATCAGAAACAACTATACTAATCCTTTCACCCAAATCCTTTAAAGCTATCCTTACAAAACCCTTGTGTGTATATTTAACAGCATTGCTAAAAAGATTGTCTACTACTTGCTGAATTTGCAAACTATCTGCTTTAACAATCCAGCTCTTTCTTTGATCCATATCGACTTTGACTTTAACACCTTTTCTCTTGGCTTCGTCTTCAAAACCCAGGAGAGAAGTTTCTACAATCTTAACTAAATCAACCTCAGTAATGTGTGTTTCCATTTTTTTTGCATCTAGTTTTGTAGCTGAAAGTAATGTTTCAACAATACCCATTTCCCTACGTATTGCTGCTTTGATATATTCAAATTGTTTTTGAAAATTAGAATTCCACTTAACAGTTTTTCTTTTTTTCTTTTGTTTCTTTTTGTAACTATCCATTAATTCCAAAGAGTTTCTGGCTATTGTCAAAGGTGTTCTCAACTCATGCCCCATTATATCCAACAAGTCTCTTTCTCTTTGACGCATTTCTTCCATACTTTCCATTCTTGCACGAAGTTCTTTGGTTTGTTCGTCTACTTTTGCTTGAAGACGACTACTAAATTCTTTAACCTCTTGATAAAGTATAGCTCTACCAAATGCCACAGATGCTATCCGAATAATCTTTTCTAATAATCGATAGTCTTGAACAGTAAAAGGTAGAGTGTCCATTTTCTCACCAACAATTATAATCCCATTCAAAAGGACTTTACGATTTAGTGGTACAATTATTTCTATCCCATCTTTTTCCATAGAGTACAAAATTCTTTTTACTCTTTTTTTCATCTTTCCTTGATATTGATTTGCCAATCCTTTCAACTCCTCTTTGGCTAAAATCGGCTCTTCACTAATAGCTTGCCAAAACTCAACAACTTCTAAAAGATCTCTCGTTCCTAGTATTTTTTCTGTTTTGAACCCATTTTTGCCCGTTCTATGGATAACATCGCGGGTTTGCTTGTCAAAAACTAATATAACAACATCTGAAACCTCCAATGCTGTCTTAACATATTGCATAAGCAATGCCCCTAATTTTTCCAAACGCAATTCAACTGAAATTTTGTTTTCTAAGCTAGAGAAAATTTCTCCTTTTTTACTCCTGTCTAGTAATTCTTTTGAACTAAACCTGTTGGTAAAATATGTTATAATGAAAGAGATAAATAACAAACCTAAAACTATTTCATCATGTAAAGGTGGATAAGCATTATAAAGAGTCCTGACAGAAAAAAGAAAAAAAACTAATATCGCAAAAAAGATGAAAAACATCTTTATTCCCCAAAACAAAAAATTATGAAGAAGATATCTCAAATCATGCAATCTTTCTATCATTAAGCTGTAGGTGATTGTAATAAGCATAGCAGAACCTAAAAAGGGACCAATATCAGAATATTGAAAAATTCCAAAACCCATTGGGAGTAGCATATT
>PWIP01000078.1 GCA_003560355.1 Candidatus Dojkabacteria bacterium
AATTAAAAACAGATATACTACTACCACAAGAAGAACACTTACCTTTTAAAAATAAAAAAGAAAATATTGGTATTAATTCATAACCTTTCAAGCTTTTTCTACAACTATCACAAAATGATCTACCTACAAAAAGGCCTTTTATAGAATCATTTTTTTCTATTCTAAAAACACAAAGGTTTAAAAAACTTGCTAAAACACTACCAAAAAGAAAAAGAAAAATACCATTTAAAATATTCATAGACACAGTATAACTTTACAAAGAAAAAAACAAAAGGGTAGGTTTAAACCTACCCTATAATCTTCAAAATTAAGACATATTTAAAAATATACTACCAACTTCTTGTCTCTGCAACCCACTCACTGCAGTTAGCACCACAACCGGTAATATGATCATGAGGATATATCTTATCAGGTGGTACAGCTCCCTCAACTAAAAAATCAACACTCCAAGTTTCATTTTCTAAACCGTTACCAGTACAATATATACCAACATCTGTTTCGCCACTAAGTTCTGCACAAATAACAATCTCTTGTCCAAAATTAGGCTCAACAAAATACCAAAATCCTCCATCAACACCACCATCAAACTGACCAGCATCTAAATACTCCGCCAAAACTCCCTCCAACATAGTTCCTGGATCTAAATCCTCTCCAGTAGCAGTCTCAGAAGCACGAGGGAAAGATCTTTTATCAGTATAATAACCCCAAGCAGCTTGCTCTATGTTTTCAACAGCATTTTGCTTCTGAATTCTATTAGCTCTTTGTATTGCAAACCTACCTCCAGCAATACCAGCAGCCATAAGAATAATTATAATACCCATCACAATCAACATTTCAATAAGGGTAAAACCTGAATACTTTTTCATATTTATTAAACTTTAAAAATAATTTAATCTAACTGAAATAAACTTACGCTATATTAAAACTTTTGTCAAGCTTTAAAACATAACCTCTGCCAATTGGAACATAGGCATATATACCGCTGCTGCAATAAACCCTATAAGTCCTCCCATAATTATTAAAATGAATGGTTCTAGCATAGTTGCAAGATTACCCGCTATATAATCTACCTCATCTTTGTAAAATTCACTCATCTTTTTAAGAATGTGGTCTAAGTTTCCAGATTCCTCACCCACAGCAACCATCTGACTAACAATTAAAGGAAAAAGCGAATTACGAGAAATTGGTACTGCCAAAGGCATTCCTTTTTCTACTTCTTCTTTAGCTTCTAAAAAAGCATTCTTGTAGTGAACATTTGACAAAGTGGTAGAAGTGATTTCTAGAGAAGCTACAATAGATAATCCACTCCTTAGAAGTAAGGAAAGCGTTCTGGTAAATTGTGTAAGTTGAATTTTTTCCATTAATTTACCAAATATCGGTAATTTTAAAACAAACATATGCAAAGTGCGTTTACCACTAGCAGTATCTGAGTAAAGTTTAAAACCTATTAAAAATATAGATAGTACTATTAGAAGTAACCACCAATAATTTATCAAAAAATCACTTATACTCATTAACAAAAGTGTCACAGCAGGCAAATCAGCTCCGAAATCTCCATATATATCAGCCATGACAGGAACCAAAAGAACAAGAAGCATTATTACAACAACTATCATAACAACAACTATAATTACAGGATAAAGAAAAGCAGATTTTATCTTATCCCTTAATTTTTTGGTCTCCTCCAGTTCATCAGCTAAACCCTTCAGGACTTCTTCTAAATTACCCGTTGCCTCCGCAGAATCTATGAGGCCTAAAGTAACATCATCAAAAACTTCTGATTCTTTTCTAAAAGCTTTAGCAAGAGAAGAACCCCCTTCAACATCAGCAAGTACGTTAGTTATAACTTTTTTGAATAAAGGATTGGAAACTTGCTGAGAAAGAATCTCAAGCGTTTTGTTCAAAGACAAACCTGCAGAAATCATTGTAGCAAATTGTCTCATGAACAAAACTTTATCTGTTATTGGTACACCACCGATGTTAATCTGATTCAATCTCTCTAGACTAAGACCGATATCCTCCCTAAGGTCAACTACTGTTAAGTTTTTACCATTGAGAAATTCAGCAACAGCGTCAATTGACTTCGCCTCCAATACACCCTTAACATCTTTACCCGCAGAATCTTTTGCTACATATTTAAACCTTTTCATAGCAAATTAAAAATAGTAATATTATTTAAATTTTAAGATCTTAGTAAACGCACAACCTCTTCTGGTCTAGCAGCATATTCTTGAGCCCTTTCAACAGTTATCAGACCTTCTCTGACCAACCTTACCAAAGATGCTTCTAAAGAAATCATACCAATATCTCTACCTGTCATAATGACATTATCAAGCTGATGGGTTTTACCTTCACGAATTAAGTTCCTGACAGCGTTTGTTGCAAGCATTATTTCAGACACAGCTCTACGACCACCACCTTCAACTGGGACAAGTCTTTGAGCAATGACTGCTTCCAGGATGTTTGATAATTGGGCTCTAATTTGAGCTTGTTGATGTTCAGGGAAAACGTCAATTATACGATCAACGGTTTGGGCTGCATTGTTAGTATGTAGTGTAGCAAAAACCAAGTGTCCCGTCTCTGCAAGAGTTACAGCAGCAGCAATAGTTTCATAGTCTCTCATCTCACCAACTAAAACAACATCTGGGTCTTGACGCATAGCACTCTTTAAGGCAATTTCCCAAGAGTGAGTATCATCATGCATCTCCCTTTGATCCACCATAGCTCTTCCTTTGGGCAATATATATTCAATAGGGTCTTCAATAGTAATTATATGCAAAGGTCTTGCTTTATTTATTTCCTGAAGTATTGAAGCTAATGTTGTAGTTTTACCATGTCCTGTAGGACCAGTAACAAGGACTAAACCTTGACCTAACTTTGTCAATCTATAATAGGTAGTAGGTAATTTTAATTCTTCAATTGTTTTAATTTCGTTTGGAATTAATCTCAAAGCAGCTGAAATAGTTTGCTGTTGATAAAAAGCATTAATTCTGAATCTAGCATCATCCCTATGCGAATGAGCAAAATCAACCTCCCTGTTAATATCTAAAAGCTCTTTTTTACTCTCATTTAAAAGTCCATTAACCAAGTTCGCCGTATCCTCTTGCTTTAAAACCTCAGAACCAACATGGTGTAAAAGTCCATCAATTCTAATTATTGGTGGATAACCTACAGTCAAGTGTAAATCCGAAGCTCCCTTAGAAACAACCAAATCCAACAATGCATCCATGGTATGAGGAACATTTGAAGGCACAGAAACAAACTCCTTTTGCTGTTGATTATCAGAAACACCTTGCTTAACTTGTCCTTTATCTTGAGCAGTCATATTTTTAATTTTTTTAATTTAAATACAAGATACTATATTTTAGATAAAAATACAAATTTAATCTTGAGCTACTCTTAACACCTCTTCTATCGTAGTCTTACACTCCAAAGCCTTTAAATAACCATCCTGCATTATTTGTAACATTCCAGCTTTACGGGCAATTACCTCTAATTCTGAGCTTAAACCTCTCTGCAAAATTACTGGAATCATTGGTTCAATTATAGGCAGAACTTCAAAAATACCTATACGACCAGAATATCCTTTGTATGAACACCTTGCACACCCCTTACCCCTGTACAAAAAGATTTTTTTGTTACCTTCTTTATCCTTTACAGGACATTGTAATTTAAAACCATCTCCTTGTTGATTAGAGGCCTCACAGGCATTTTGGAGATATGTGTAGAGATCAAAATTCGGTATAGTGCTAAACACATTTTCCATATCCCTAAGTACTTCAGTAGGAGCTTCATAGGACTCCACACAATGCATACAAATCCTACGAGGGAGTCTTTGAGCGACTACGTTCTTCAAAGTGGAAGCCACAAGGTATGGCTCTATACCCATTTCTGTAAGCCTTGGTACAGCAGCTGCAGCAGTATTTGTATGTAAAGTAGCTA
>PWIP01000066.1 GCA_003560355.1 Candidatus Dojkabacteria bacterium
ATTACCCTTGTAACGAACCTTACGATACCAATCATTAAGTCTAATCAGCTGGTATTTTACCATATTGTAAGGAAAATCTTTAGTCCTAATGTATTCTTCAAGATATCCACCGAATCCTTTTTTAAAATTACTGTATCCAAAACCAGGATATTTTGGATGATAGTTCTTGTCTTCTACTACTCCCCAGAAGTTATGCCTTTTCATTCCAAGCTCTTTTGCATGCATTATGGCTTTCCATTGAATTAGATAAGGTGCTTGAGTATCCCCTACTTCTTTACTTGAAGCTCCATGAAGATAGGAGGATTCATCACCATAGAAAGCAAACCAACCACCAGCTATTACTTTTTTGTCTTTTTTTGCACAAAAAAACTTCATAATATCACCCATCATTTCAAATTGAGTCTTTAGATATTTTCTTGAAACAGATGCAAAGCCTTTTTCTTTTGAAAGGACTTCAAGCATATCAAGAAATTTTTCAAAATCTTCCATATTTTTTGAAATCTTTACCTCAACACCACTTTTCATAGCTTTTCTGAGGGAATATCTAGCATTTTTACGCATACCAAGCATTAGTTCATCTTCTGTTTTGTCTTGTATATCAAGCATCCAAGCCCTTTGAACTTGCACAAAATTAACAGCATTCTTAAAACCTTTCATTTCAAAAGCATTCTCTTTTTTAATTGCTGGATCTATACGTAAGAAAATATAGTTTTTGTTTTTAAAAAAGTCCGTAAGTTTTTCTAAAACCTCTTCCCTTTCTCCCTCGCTACCCCAATTTAATATTGGTCCTCTAGGACAATAGATGAATTTACCAAAACGACCGACTTCTTCAGTAGCAAGACATATAGCTTTAAGTTTACCGTTTTTTCTAAAACCTAATCTCCATATTTTCTTTTTTAAGCCCTTGTTTTCAAATTCTCCCCACTGCCAAGTCTGAAGAAAATATCTGTTTGGAGAATTTTTCAAAAAATTTTCCCAAACTTTTGAATCAACTACCTCCTCTATTTTCATATTCATCTAAAAATGAAATTATTTTTTCAGAAATTTCTTTTGCTTTTTCTTTTGTGATATTTTTTCCTGTTGGAAGATTGAGTATTCTTGATGATACAATTTCGGCTATTTTACACGACCCTGTTTCGTATATCATAGCAGTCTGTATTGTAGATTTCGGGTAAATAACTGGTTCATACCAATCTCCAACATTTATTTGATTTTGTTCCAAATGCTCTTTTAGATCCTTTTTTTGTCTTTTTGTTTCACACACCATAGGGAACCTTACGAAAGGAATTCTCACCTTGCCAAGATGTTCCACAGAGAAATACTCTGCGTAAACACCTGAAATCTCTTTCCTATGCGACAAATTCTCTTCAAGGTTTTTCAATTCATTTAACACAAAACAGCTCAAAGCATTTGAAATTCTTCTTGGATAATATTTTGGTTTAATTCCAGAAAGCTCAGAATTTTCAAAACCCATGTTCAAAAGCTTAATCTTTCTTAAAAAATCAGCCATTTGCATTTTTTTGTTTTTAAAACCCCTAAGTATACGCCAAAAAAATGGGTTCAAAAGCCAAACAAAGGTATGAAAAAAACTAACCTCTTTCATATCTTTGAAAATTTTCTCAATATCTTCTAGAAAATCTTCATTGTTTACCACTAAAGCACCCCCTACTCTAGTAGAAAGTACCTTCTCTATACCAAAACTAAAAAGCGCAGCATCTCCAAAAGTACCAAGTTTTTTACCTTCAACTTCACCTCCTAGAGCATGTGCGCAGTCTTCAAAGACCAGAATACCCTTTTCATGCATTTCATTTAAAAATTCATTGAACTCCTTTTTTGTCCTGAACATGGGATTTCCAAAAGTGTGCTGTAATACCACAACCTTAGTTTTACTATCAATCCTCTCCTTTAAAGAATCTAGCGACATATTCATCGTCATTGGATCAATATCTATATAATTTGGCTTTAAATTAAGCCAAAGCACTGGGTTTACAACAGCATTACAAGTAAATCCTTGTATAGCTACATTGCATTTTTCTGGTAAATCGAGGGATTTTAGAAAAATATATTGTCCTGTTCTGCCGTTTTCTACAAGAAAAACTTTTTTTTCTTTAATACCAAGGATTTTACTGAATTCTTTTTGTAAAGCAGGTGTACAACTACCTTTTTTGTACTCCCAAAACTTTAAAATTATCTTAATATATTCAGTATTTTTCATGTCGTTCATTATACAACAGATTTGGCAATTTTTAACAACAACAACTTGACATGTTTCCTTAAACACCCTAGAATAGTCAGTCTATGGGAACACATGATTTGGCAAAAACAACTAAAAGAATATATGAAACAAAGCTTTCTTTCTTCTCTATCAAAACTTTGTCGGATATTTTAGAGATAAAGAGCGAGAAAACTCTTTTCAGATATATAAAAAAATTGGTAAATGCTGGTGTATTGATAAAGATGGAAAAAGGCAAATATATGTTGGCGGATAGTGAAGTTAGTGATTTTGCAATAGCTTACTTTTTGTACAACCCTTCTTACATTTCCTTTGAGACTGCACTTAATTACCATGGGATTCTTTCTCAATTTCCGTATGAGATTTCTAGCGCTACAAGTAAAAAAACTGCAAAAAAAGAATTTAGTGAAAAATTTTTTACATATACACAGATAGATAAAAAGCTTTTTTGGGGCTATGAGAAAAGAGATAATTTCCTTATGGCCTTACCGGAGAAAGCTCTTTTAGATCAACTCTACTTAGCATCCAAGGGTTACAAGAGTATAAATTTACAAGAATATGATTTTGAAAATGTTTCTACTACTAAATTGAAAAGATATCTTAAACATTACCCTAAAACAAGGCAATTTAAGAGCATTTTACATAATTTGAAAAAATATATTTAATGATAACTAAGGAACAATTAAGTGAACTAACAAAGCAGAAGAAAATAAATGAGACTGTGGTTTTTAGGGAATATTTACAACTATTGTTTTTAAATAAGCTTTATTCTCAAAAAGAGAGCAAATATATTTTCTTTAAAGGTGGCACAGCTTTGCGATTAATATACAAAGCTACCCGCTTTTCTGAAGATTTGGATTTTACAGTAGAGACAAGTGAAAAGGATTTTTTGAACTTTATTTTTAAATTTTTTAATAGTTTTTCAAAAAAGGAGGACATTGCATTCAAAGAGAGAAAAACCCTCGCTGGTAAAAGATTCTTACTTACTGCTTCACCTACAATACTTCCTCAAAAATCATTTGTAAATTTAGATTTTTCATTTAGAGAAAAGGTTTTAGACCCTCAAAAATCAATTGTTGATAATAATTATCCCATAATCTTTACAGACTACATATATCATTTTTCAAAAGAGGAGATTTTGGCTGAGAAGATAAGGGCTTTGTTGACTAGAAAACAAGGTAGAGATATGTATGATTTGTGGTTTTTGCTAAGCAAAGGAACTAAGTTGAAGAAAAAACTCATCAAAGAAAAATTAAAATACTATGAAAAAAAAGATTTGAAACAGGAAGATCTTGTTAAAAGAATAGAGGAATTCGACAGAGAGAGCTTCATTAAAGACATGAGACCTTTGGTGCCAATTAACGAAAGAGAAAAGCTGGGCGATTTTTTTAATTATGTTAAAGATTTTTTGATTCAGAGATTTTAAGGCTCATTGACACATAAACATTGTAGATATTATAATGTTCGTGTTATGATAAAAAAAGTTTTAAAACAAAAAGACAGTCAAACCGTTTTCACTTTTGGAGATATTGCTATGATTACCGGCAGAAATGCAGATTCTAATCTTGTTTCAAACGTAAACTACTATATTAGGACTGGAGAATTAATTAGAATTTCCAAAGGGATATATGCATTAGATGAAAACTATTCTGTATGGGAGTTTGCAAACAAGCTAAGAAAGCCCTCATATATAAGCTTTTATAC
>PWIP01000082.1 GCA_003560355.1 Candidatus Dojkabacteria bacterium
AACCGAAAAGCAGGTAGAAAAACAACTAGAGGTTGGTAATTATTGGGTAGCTTATGACTATCTTTTGAAAATTTCCCATATTTTCAATATTTTAGACTCTAGAGGAGTAATTAGTGTTACTGATAGGATTAGTAAATTTAAAAAAATGGGTTATTTTACAAAGCAAATAGGTAAACTATATCTATCTGAAAGAGAGGAGATGAAGTATCCTCTGACTAAATCAGTAACTCCTACAGAATACACTTTGAGCAAGGAAAGGTCTTTGAAAGAAGTCAAAACTGTGAAGAAAGATAGGGTAATCTTAGAAATGTATTTTGAAGAATTACCTGCAGATTTTGCAAGGGAATGGAAAGACAATTACTATAATGACTTAGATATATCCCTCTTGCTTAAGGATTTAGGATTTAAATTTAAAGATGTGAATATATATTGGGGTCCAAGGAGAATTGTTTTGCAAATTGATGGTTGTGATCAGGAAGGTATTGTTAAAAAAGAAGCCTTTGGCCCTCTTTACGATATTGCTTTTGATGGTAAGAAATTGAACAAAATAGGGATGGGTTTTTTGAAAAAATACAATGCCAAAGAAAAGGATGTAGTGAAAATTAATAAAGGGGGGAAAGATTTACTTGGTGTTTCCTTCGAAGAAAAAACTTCTTTAAAAAATGTTCTTGAGATTATTTTACAAAAGCTCTTAGATGTTTCTCCTAATTGGAAAAGTATGAAATGGAAGGAAGGACAAAAAGTTCCTTTTATTCGACCTTTGAGAAATATTCTTTGCTTTAGAGGTAGTAAAAAAATAGATATTGAATTTATGAATGTTAAGTCTTCGGACTATACTTTTTGTCCTAGATATCACGAAAAAGATATTATCAAGATAACTTCTTCTGATAATTACCTTGAAACTATGAAGAAGTTAAATATTGTTTTAGACGAAACCTATAGAAAGGGAATTATAGAGTCTGCTGTTAATGAAGGGAAGGTAAAGTACGATTATTCACCTAATACAAATAACTTGATTGATATGAATACATATCTTGTTGAGTATCCAAATGTGCAATTCTTACAACTTGATGAAAAATATGTTGATTTACCAATAGAACTAATCAGAAAAGTTTTAGAGGAAAACCAGAAATACATAATTAGAGTTTTGAAAGATGACTTAAAACATATAGAATATGGTGTTGTTGCAAACAAAAAAGACCAAGCAAATGTAATATTCAAAGGGAATGTGAAAGTACTTCAAGGTCGTTTAGATGATGCTTTATTCTATTGGGAAAATGACTTGGAGATTTCTAAGCTAAAAAATTTAAGAGATGAATTGGAAAATATTGTCTTTCATCCAAAGGTTGGTTCTTACAAGCAGAAGGTTTCTAGAATTGAAAAATTAGTTCAAAGAGTTTTGGAGAATTCTGAGGTTAAAGTTTCTAAAGATGTTTTGAAAAAATCAATGGAATTAATTAAAAATGACAAAGCTACTCATATGGTAGGTGAATTTGCATCTTTAGAAGGGATTGTAGGTATGTATTATGCAAAGAGAGAAGGCTACTCGGACGAAGTGTCCAAGCTGTTGTATGAGCACTATTTACCTACCTCTGAGAGCTCAAAGCTTCCTAGCACTTCAGAGGGAATAGTTCTTAGTATAGCGGACAAATTAGATAATATACTTTCTTTTACAAAAGTAGGTTTACTTCCTGAAGGTTCTAATGATCCTTACGAGGTCAGAAAGAATGTATATAATTTAATATGGCTTTTTAGAGATTGTAAGATTGATGTTGATTTGAATAGCATTTTGCAAAAAGAATTAAAGTCTAAAGAGTATGAAAATCTTCTTAGATTTGTAAATCACAGAATATATTTAATTATGAAAAAGGATACTAAGCTTGACAAACTTGCTAAGGGTGTAGCTTTTTCAGATAGTGGGAGTATTTTTAAGAAGTTTGAAAATTTGAAAGAATTTGAAAACCTTATTAAGAAAAAGGAAGGTGAAGAGAAGTTATTTGATTCTATAAAAAGGGTTGGGAATATTGTTGCAAAGAGTGATGTTAAAAATTCAAAAATAGATGAGAAGCTTTTTGAAACAAAGTCTGAAAAGGATTTGTATAAGTTTCTCAAAGAATTCAAAGCGAAGGATTTGAAAGCCAAGGATATAATTTCTTTAGCTGACCTTCTTGAGAAATTTTTTGATGAAACTATGGTAAATGTTGATGATGAAAAGTTGAAAAAGAACAGGATTTCGCTTTTAAAGGAATTGAATAATATACTCAATACAATATTGAAAATATAGCTATTCAGATAATTTAAACTGCACGCTTGGCCCCATCGTTGGAGCTAGATGCATTTTTCTTACTATTTGGTTTATTTCTTTATTCCCAAGGGTTGATGCTATTGTCTGCAAAGCTTCTTTAATATTTTCCTGTATTTTTTCATCCTCTAGCTCTTGTTTTCCTACAGCCATATGAATAACTCCTTGATTGTCGGCTGCAAAATTTGTCTTTCCTTTTTTGTATTCTTTAACTGTATTTTCTATATCGTTTGTAACAGTCCCTGTTTTTGGGTTAGGCATAAGTCCTTTTGGACCAAGCTCTTTACCAAGTTGTGCTATTTGAGGCATAACTTCTGGTGTTGCAATTGCTACGTCAAAATTAATTTTTCCTTCTTTAACTTGCTTTGTTATATCCTCTGTACCTACTAGATCTGCGCCAGCTTCTTTTGCTTTTTTTTCATCTGCTGGTGTTGTAAAAACTGCAATTTTTACTTCCTTGCTTTCAGAGTGGGGTAAAGAAACAGCTCCTTTTATTGATTTTGGTTCTAAATCTTTTGTTAATTTAAGTGCTACGTGTAGTTCTATTGTTGCTGGAAATGAGCAATAGGAGAAGTTCTTTACTTGCGAAATAGCTTCTTTTAGGTCGTAAACTTTATGTTGTTTTTTTTCAGCAATTTTTTTGTATTTTTTACCTCTTTTAGACATCTTCTGAATGATTCAATATTAAATATTTGTTTCTATACCCATTTGTTTTGCAGTACCTGCAACTATTTTTTTTGCTTGCTTTATATCAGTAGTATTTAAATCTTCCATTTTAATTTCTGCAATTTTTTCAAGTTGTTGGTTTGTAAGTTTTCCCACTTTATTTAAATTTGGTTCTCCAGAACCCTTTTTGATTTTCAATTCTCTGCGAATTAGTTCTGAAGTGGGAGGTGTTTTTGTAATAAATGAAAATGTACTGTCCTTGTAAATTGTAAGCACTACTGGTGTTAAAATACCATTTGCTTCTTTTGTTTTTTCATTGAACTGACTACAAAATTCTCCCATATTAATACCATATTGCGAAAGTGTCGGGCCAATGGGTGGAGCAGGGGACGCTTGTCCAGCTGGTATTACTAACTTAATTGTTGCTTTTATTTCTTTTGCCATTAAATTTCTTTTTTACATTTTACTTACTTGTCCAAAGTCCAGTTCAACAGGAGCTTCTCTTCCAAGGAATGAAATTAGGACTTTAACTTTTCCTTTTGAATCATCAATTTCTTTAACACTTCCTATGAAGTCTGCAAACGCACCATCCGTTATTTTCACAGCTTCTCCAACACTAAATGAAGATTGGTATGCTGGTTGTTCTACTTCCATATACTTCATTATTGCTTTTACTTCGGATTCTGGTAACGATCTTGGCTTTGATTCTGTTCTAACAAAACCCCTAACTCCTTCAGTATTTGTAACAAGTTCAACAGTTCTGTTTGTTAAAACCATTTTTACTAAAATATATCCTGGAAAGATTCTTTCTTCTTTAATTTCCTGTTTTCCTTTTTTAACAACAATCTTTTTTTGCATTGGGATTAACATATCACTAATCAAATTTTCAGATTGTGTCGCATCTATTCTCTGTTTTAGGTTTGTAATGACACTTTTTTCATG
>PWIP01000048.1 GCA_003560355.1 Candidatus Dojkabacteria bacterium
TATTTGGTATATAACAGTTTGCGAATTAATCTTAATATCTTCTTAAAGCATGGCTAAAAGAATAATTACTGCGATTGATGTTGGTACGAGCAAAGTTACTACAGTGATTGCCTCCGTGGATGATTCCGAAGGACGTTCCTCAGTTATAGGTGTATATACTCATGACAGT
Organism: Candidatus Dojkabacteria bacterium; assembly: GCA_003560355.1. Classification (GTDB taxonomy): domain Bacteria; phylum Patescibacteriota; class Dojkabacteria; order SC72; family T1SED10-24; genus PWIP01. Next base: position 170 of record PWIP01000048.1, read on the forward strand.
ATTGGTATCAAAAAGGGTGTGGTTGTCAATATAGATGATGCTACAAATTCAATCTCAGAGAGTATAAATGCAGCTGAAAGAATGGCTGGTATAACAGTTTCGGATGTTTTTTTGACAATTAATGGGGAGCAGATGAACAGTATAAATAACAAAGGTGTTGTTGCTGTCTCTGGCGCGGAAATTACGATGGAAGATACTCTTCGTGCTATTGAAAATGCTAGGACTTTAGCTTTACCAGAAAATTTAAACCCCATTCATATAATTCCAAGGGAATTTATAGTAGATAAGCAGGGAGGTATTAAATATCCTCTTGGTATGACAGGAACTCGCTTGGAGGTCGAGACACACATAATTACAGCTCCTACTTCTTCTTGGCTCAACTTAAGAAAATGTGTTGAACATTTGGGTCTTAACATAGTAGATGTTGTTTTTACTGGCTGGGCTTCTTCACTTTCAGTTCTTACGGATACTGAAAGGGAGTTAGGTGTAACTTTGTTGGATATTGGTGCCGGCACAACCAGTATTTCTATATTTGAAGAAGGTTCAGTTATATTTAGCGGTTGTGTGCCTTTAGGAGGAGTAAATATTACAAGTGATTTGGCGATAGGTTTGCAGTTATCTCTTGAAGATGCTGAAAAAGTAAAATTAAATTTGGATAAATTATTTGCTAAAGAAGACGCTCAGGTCGAGCAAAGAAGAAAAAAGCCAAGATTAATATATAATTCTCAAGATGAAAAGAAAAGTAAAAAGAAAGTAGATGATGAAGTTGATCTTTCTGTAATAGGTATTTCTGGGAATAAAGTTGTTTCAAAAAATTTAATAAAACAGATAATTGAAGCTAGATTAGAAGAGCTTTTTGAAATGGTTAAGGATACAGTTTCAAAAGCAGGTTATGATGTAGCAATGCCTTCTGGGGTAGTAATAACGGGTGGTTCTTCTTTGTTAAAAGATATTACGAAAGTATCTCAATCTGTTTTTGGTGTAGCTTCTAGAGTTGGTTATCCATCAGGACTTAGTGGTATGGTGGACGAAATTACTGATCCTTCTAATGCTGCAGTACAGGGTTTGATTAAACATGCTTTGGATGAAGATGTGGAAGTTGGAGGTAGGGAAAAGACTTCAAGTAAGGTAAATATAGGGGGGTATTTTCAAAAGTTTGTAGATTGGATAAAATCCTTGAAGCCTTAAATTAATTTAAATATTTCTAAAAATGCCTGTTGTAACAAATACTGACCCTGTAGCAAAAATAAAAGTTATTGGAATTGGTGGAGGTGGTAGTAATGCCATAAATACCATGATTACTGAATATGGAATAGATGGTGTTGAATTTATGGGTTTTAATACAGATGCACAATCTCTTAAGAACTGCTTAGCTCCTACAACTTTACAACTAGGGAATGAATTAACGCGAGGGCTTGGTGTTGGTGGTGATTACAATCTTGGTGCCAAGGCAGCTGATGAAACGGTAGATGAAATAACTGACCACCTCAGTGGTGCTGATATGGTTTTTGTTACCGCTGGTATGGGTGGAGGGACAGGAACTGGAGCAGCTCCAATAGTGGCTGGTATCGCAAGAAATTTGGGTGCATTAACGGTAGCTGTTGTTACAAAACCTTTTGATTTTGAAGGTAAACATAGACAGGAAATAGCAGAACAAGGAATTGCAGAGCTTAGAGACAAGGTAGACACTCTTATCATCGTTCCTAACCAAAGGCTTCTTGAAATAGTTGACGAAGACATTTCTTTTATTGAAGCTATGAAGAAAGTTGATAACGTTCTTGCGGAAGGTGTAAAAAGTATTGCGGGATTAATAACAAAGTCTGGTTTCATTAACGTAGATTTTGCGGATATTAAAGCTATAATGACAGATGCAGGTTCTTCCTTAATGGGTATTGGTAGGGCATCAGGAGAAAATAGGGCGGAGATAGCCGCTAGAATGGCGACAAATAGTCCACTTCTGGATCTCTCTATTGAAGGAGCGAAAGGGGTACTATTTAATGTTTTGGGAGGCTTGGATCTTTCAATGAAAGAAGTCGATCTAGCCGCTCAACTAATTCAAGAAGCTGTAGATCCAAATGCTAACATCATATTTGGTGCTTCAATAGATGAGAATTTGGAAGATGAGATAGTTATCACAATTATAGCAACAGGTTTTGATCATACTCAGAAAATGGGCTATTCTTCTACTACAACTTCAGTGAAACCAAGTGTTTTGGATGATACCCTTCAAGATGATGATGAAGTTCTTGAAGATGTTACAGAAGAAGAAAAAGTTGATACAAAATCGGATGAAGAAGACCAAGATGTTGAAGTTGATGAAGTCAAGGAAGAAGAAGAAAAAGAAAAAGCCCCTGACAAGCCTTTAGATTTGGAAGAATTAGATGTTGATGATTTAGATGCACCAGCATTTATGAGGAAGAAGCGTGAGAAAAAGGAGGCATGAAACATGTATGGTTAATAACTTTTTGTTTAATAGTACTTTCTTTACTCAGCCTTTTTAATGTACTTTCTCTAAGTATTCAGCCCGATGGTAGTGTAGAAATTACTGAGCTTTTCATGAAGCATCTTATGTTTATAGCTGTTGGTTGGTCAGTTTATATTATCCTTTCTAGAACAAATTATTCTATTGCAAGTTTTTTTCAATTCAATGTATTATTTTACGCACTAACTATAGCCTTATTACTTGCAACAATATTCTGGGGGCCAGTAATTAACAATACACAAAGGTGGCTTGTTTTTGGTGAATTTCAATTTCAACCATCTGAGATGGCAAAGATAGCGATAATATTATTTACAGGATATCTTTTTAGTCTAAGAGATAAAGTAAATGAAAACTTCTTGCTTTTGGCAAGCTTTCTGCTCCTCTTGCCTATTTTAGCAATAGTATATGTCCAACCTCATGGTAGTATGTCCCTTATCATTTTCCTCCTCTGGTCTTTGTTAGTATTCACTATCATGAAGAATCAATTAAGGAATTTACTATTACTATTAATTCTTGCTTCTTCAGGAATTGTTGTTTTAGCAATCTTCTTGGGTAGTTATAATTATGCGTTGATTTCTTCTGCAGTTTTAATAACAATTACAATCTTTATATATTACTCAAGGGAACATTGGCGTAAAATGCTTTTTGTTTGCTTAATAATTGGAATAATTCTTGGTTTGTTTACTTCAATAACTTGGAACTCTATTCTTCTGGACTATCAAAAAGAAAGGATTAATGCATTCTTCAATCCAATAGAAACATCGCAAGATTTGGGTTTTAATGTTGATCAGTCTAGAGTTGCAATTGGTTCCGGTCAGATTTGGGGAAAAGGTTGGGGTTTTGGTACACAAAGTAAGTTACAATTTTTACCTGAATATCAAACAGATTTCATCTTTGCGGCATTCTCAGAGGAATTTGGATTTATTGGCAGTCTGTCCTTGATTATCATTTATACAACATTAATATTTACTATATTATATTATGCTTTAAAGAGCCTTGGTATGAATTTTGAATTTGTTGTTTTATCTGGTATTTCAATCAAAATTTTTCTAGAAGTTTTTATACACATAGGAACTAATACAGGGGTTGTACCTGCTACTGGGATACCCTTACCTTTAATGAGTATCGGAGGGACAAGTATTTTGTTTTTTTTCTTTTCTTTGGGATTAGTTCAGAGTATAATAGCGAATAATACTGAGAAATACCGAGACATTCAATATTCTCATGTTGACAACGATGA
>PWIP01000034.1 GCA_003560355.1 Candidatus Dojkabacteria bacterium
GAAGAATATATGTTTAGATACAACAAGATTCGTCCACATGAGAGTTTAGATATGGATACACCATATGAAAGATATGTTAAACTTAGTAAAGCTCTCACCATGTAGAAACAAAAGTGTGCAATGTGTACCCAACCTTTACATTGATTTTACACCCTATCATATTTAATGATAGAGTGAATTATGTCAAAACTTACTTTCATTTCAAATGAGAAGCTATACAAGATAGTGTCTGATTTTGTTGAACAACATCAAGTCATACAATCTCAAGCACAAGAAAAACTATACCAAAATTCTTTAGATCCATTTTCTGCAATACTATTTTCAATATGCTCCGGTTGTAGTCTACAAAACTGGCTAGAGATAGAGTTGGGGCGACAAATAGGTAAGAGTTTTCAAAATAATGTCGGACAGTTCCATCAGAATATTCTCGGTTCTTGCAAAGGTTGGGAAATAATAGATAGCGTGATTGATATAAAAAATGAGGAGAAAAAGATTATTGCCGAAATAAAAAACAAACACAATACTACTAAAGGAAGTGATAGAAAAGTAATTTACGATAATTTGGCAGAAACTCTTAAAAAACCTTCTTACAAAAATTATACTGGATATTTTGTCGAAATAATTCCTAAAAACAGAAAAAGATATGATAAGTGTTTTACTCCTTCTGATAGTACTACCAATATCGTTAAACCATCAAGAGAAGATATCCGTGTTATTGATGGAGCCTCCTTCTATGAAATAGCTACGGGAGTCCCTAATTCTTTAATGCAGTTGTATAAAATATTACCTGTAGTAATTCAAGAAATAAAGGGTTCTGGTTCTGAAGTTCTTCAAGACCCTCTTTTTGAAGAGCTATTTTTCAAAACCTACAAGTAACCCTTGCATAAGGTTCTGTTTTTTGATACATTGTTTTAATGCAAACTAATACTCTAACAATTGGACAAGTTTCGTCCGCCCTCAATATTTCAGAAGACACTATAAGAAGATGGGCAAAAAAAGGATTAATTAAATCCAAAAGAGGAAAGAATAATTACAGAATATTCAATTTAAAAGAGATTGAAAGGGTAAGAAATAAAACAAGGGGGAGTTCTTGTAGAAGAAAGTATGAAGTATTGAATGAATCTGAAAGGACAGACTATACTGTTGTAGACCTTTTCTCTGGAGCAGGTGGCACTGCTTTAGGTTTTGAAAATTCTGGACTTAATCATTTATTGCTAGTTGAGTATGATAAATATGCCGTCGAAACTTTGAAGAAAAATCGTCCGAATTGGAAAATTCTATTCAAAGACATTAAAGATGTTAATTTTGAAGGTATAAGTGCTGATATTGTTGAAGGGGGGTTCCCTTGTCAAGCATTCAGTTATGCTGGTAAAAAATTAGGATTTGCCGATATACGAGGAACTATGTTTTTTGAATTCGCAAGATGCGTCTCACAGATAAAGCCTAAAATTGCTGTAGCTGAAAATGTCAGAGGACTTTTAAAACATGATTGCGGGAAAACACTTAAAACTATGATCTCCGTTTTAGAGGAAATAGGTTACAGAGTAAAATTCAAAGTATTGAGGTCGCAATATTACGATGTAGCTCAAAAAAGGGAGAGGTTAATTATAATTGGTGTAAGGAAAGATTTAAAAATACCTTTTATCTTTCCAAAAGAAAATGACTATTTAATAACACTTAGAGATGCAATAAGTAATGTTCCAAAATCTGAAGGGCAAATTTATCCTGAGAAAAAAAGAAAAATCATGGAACTAATACCTCCTGGGGGTTATTGGAAAGATTTACCAGAACACATGCAAAAGGAGTATATGGGGGCAAGTTTCTATCATACAGGAGGCAGAACAGGAATGGCTCGAAGACTATCTTGGGATGAACCTTCTCTTACACTTACCACCAGTCCTGCACAAAAACAAACAGAACGCTGTCATCCTTCAGAGACGAGACCTTTAACAGTAAGAGAGTACGCTCGTATTCAGAGTTTTCCTGATGACTGGGATTTTTCTGGAGGAATTACTCAACAATACAAACAAATTGGTAATGCTGTTCCAGTAAATCTTGCTTTTCATTTGGGCAAATCTTTAATTGAAATGTTGAATAGAGAAGGCTCTACAATTAAAGAAGATAACAGTGTTGAATCTAGTGAAGATGATTCTAGTTTGATAGAACAATTTAAACTGCTTGAAACAGAGTAAGTTTTAAATTAAAATCTCTGAAAATGAGTGTGCAGGGACTCGAACCCTGAACCTAGCGGTTAAGAGCCGCTTGCTCTACCTGTTGAGCTACACACCCAATTCCTTCGCATAATATCACGATATTTGTTAACTTTCAATACTAATTATTCTTGATTTTCTTGCTTGTTTTTTCTTAAAACAAGATCCTTTTTAACAAGCAAAGGTCTTTTTACATTACCTTTAAAAACTAAATCTTCCTTTTTAATATCTTTAACATCATAGTTAGAATTCAAAACCTCTAGTTGATATTTACCTCCAGGAACTAAAAATTTGTAACGTCCTTTACCGTCCGTAACTCTTTTAGCTACTAATTTATCAAATTCCAATTCTCTTAATCCAAGAATAATTCCCTCTAACAATTCTCCCTCGCTGTTTTTTACAATACCAAAACTATATTTTTTACCAGAAGAAGACAAGAAAAGATGAAAGGCTATTAATGGAAGATAAATTATTAAAACTATTAAATTTAGTAAAATAGGTTCTCTTACATACAAGAAAAGAGCTAGTAAAAAGCCACCCCCTATTAAAACTTTTTGTAAGAGTAGAAAAAACTTGCCAAGGAAATTTAAAATATAAGTTTTAAAATATCCAATACTACTAGAATCAAGAGGGTCTAGGGGTATTGAATATTGTATTTGTGAATCCTCCTTAACTGTAAATTTACCCCCCCTGTAAATATTTTCAAGTGGTAGGTCAACACTTCCTGTAATTAATTTAGATGGATATGAATAACCAGTACTAGAAACCTTCAAAAAGTATTCTCCTGGTTCAAGACTTGCCGTAAAAATCCCGTAGATATTTGAAACTGTTGTTGTTAATAGTTTCTTGTCTTTGTATATCCTAACTATTGCTCTGTTTATGGGTTCTTTTGAAACAGCATCATACACATATCCATAGGGTAAGACTTTCTTCTTTCTCCTAAAAATTGCTACAAAACCTAAAAGAAGCTGGGAAAGAATGGCTGGATTTAAACCTACGGTAAGAAAAGTTATTGGCGCAAGAGTTGAAACAAGTCCAACCGAAGCTGTCCTAAATCTAGTATTATCTAAATCTAAATCCTGTATAAATCCAACAGCATCTTCCATAGTCCTTGTAATCGGACTTTCAATTCTTGTAACAATTCTCTCTACAGGTTCAGGCACAACTTCTTCTTCCTCAATTATTTCTATTTCATCAAGCAAGGAAAAACTCTCTTCTTGGCAAAATGCCCCCCTGTTACCAACAACGTCTTCTGCTCTAATACAATATTCAAGAAAATATTCATTTTCCCCTACTTTGTAACCAATTAAATCTTCTTCATCAAAAACAATGTAGTAGAAATCGTTTAAGGTAGATATGGAACCACAGGGAACATATGCTTCTTCTCCAGGTACTTTACATTCAAACTGTACATTTGAAATCCCAGATAAATCCCTTATTAAAAAAGTAAATCTTGCTAATTTCCTTTGTCCCCTAAAAATCGTTTCAAAATCAATCTTCTCTATATCTGGAGGCTCATTGTCTTGTATACTAGAAACAACATTTGAATATGGGCTTTCAACTCCAGCAGAATTCCTTATTTTACCTCTGTAAAAATATCCCTGACCATGTACAAGATTGCTAAAAGTAAAACTATTCAAAGAAATCCAACCACTATTTGC
>PWIP01000047.1 GCA_003560355.1 Candidatus Dojkabacteria bacterium
GATTTCATGGCTATTTAAATAAAAAAGGTAATATACTCTATTACCTCCATTATGGTTTAGTACAAAAAGAATGTCAATATTTCTTTTTAATTCTTTAGGAAATTTTTTAAAGGACTTCTAAATTCCTCTGGATTTTCCAACATTGGTAGATGGCCGACATTTTCAATAACTTCTAACTCAGAATTTTCAATTCTTCTTTTCAAAGAGTTTGACTTTGATACTGAGACCCACGTATCTTCTTCACCCCATATCATTAAAACAGGTATATCTATTTCTGAAATATCTTCTTTTAAAACATTTTCAAAAGAGGAAGCACTCATCCTTATCAAAACATATTCCCAGCCAAGAAATAATGTTGGATCAATGAAGAAAGGTTCTTGTAAATTAACTAACTCAGGTTCATAAACGGCACTATTTAAAATATCCTCTATTCTTCCATCACGCAAAGCACATTTTAAAACAATTCTTACATACTCCCTTACTACTGGAAAATCTAAAACTTTCAATGCATTACTACGAATTTTGTCTTCATTTCTTTCTTCCATAAGAGATGGAGAGACCAAAACTAAGTTTCTGATCTTTTCAGGATATTCTTGATAATACATAGTTGCAATGTTAGCACCCATACTGTGTCCTACAAGAGTAATATCTTTTAATTCTAATTTTTCAATAAAAGAATTTAGAAAATTAACTTGAGATGGATGAGAATAGTTTTCATCTTTATTCTTTTCTGAGAAACCAAAACCTTTTAAATCAACAGCTACTACCCTGTATCCTTCATCAGAAAGCTGAGGCATAACTTCTAACCAATTTGTTGCTGAACCACCAAAACCATGAAGGAAGAGAATTGTTTTTTCAGAATTAGGATTAAAGTCTATGTAAAAAGTTTGATAGCCATCTATTTCTAAAAAACTTCCGTTTTCAATATCAAGTTTCAAAGCATATTCTTCTGGATTTAGTCCATAATCGCGTATTAAAAAAGGAGAGAGGAGAAAAGCTATGAGAAAAACATAGAAAACTATCTTTATTAATCTTTTCATAATCCTAATGAGAAGGCAAAATTACTGCATCTAAATCTTCTCTTTGAAGTTTACACCTTTTATACAACAAAAAATTTTGTGCCAATTCATCCCCAATGCTTTGATTGTTAGAAGTTTTACCATTTTCCATTACATCTCTAACCAACTCCATCAGTTCATAATATTGTTTATCCCATACATTTTCAAGCCAAATTTTGTATTCATCTTCGTTACATTCACAAACAAACTCAACATATTTTTGCTCAGATTTTTGAATTTCATCCTTATCTCCAATTCGTCTAGAATTTTGTAAATCTGTTTCATAAAATTCCAATCGTTTTTTTAAATTTTCAATTGGAATCTCTTTACCCTCACTAAACTCACCGTCAGAAAGCGGTATTTCAAACAAAGATTTAGACATAAAAAGATCTTAAACAATTTATTACCTAAGATATAACAGAAAAAAAATATTTAAACAAGGGGTAAAAATTGGTGGCGGCCTCTTGTTTTGATAGATACTCGGCTGTGTCGCCAAATAACTTATAACAAGAAGACCGCCATGGAGAGGGGTTACAAGGGGATAACCTCTATCAACTCATAAAAGGAAAACAATCCCATCCAAGATAGGATTGATAGAATAAATACACTCGTACAAACAATTGCCAACAAAACCAAAACAACCTTTTTCATTACACTAAACCCCCTATTAATAGTAAAATTACGAGTAGGCCACAGATAGAAATTACCGCTACTATAATGAAAAGTGTTTCAATCCAAAACCTAACTTTTTTCAACTTTTTCAAATTTAACAACCCCTCTCCAATTTTAAAGAACACATTGATTATACTATAGGATGGGTGGTTTCTCAATCCCTTGCATCTCTGAGAAGTTGTAGAAGGAGTTCTCTGTCTTCACCATCTGTTACATAAGGTCTCATGTCATCATCATAAAGAGTCGTTGTTATTCTTGACTGAAGAAGTTTGTTTTCATGAACATAGTGAGTTAAAATCATACCCTGTCTTGTTCCAATCCAAAGTATCTGATCAAAAAAAATATTTCCTGTTCCATAAAAAATAGGTTTACCTTCATAGATTTCATAAGTCTGGGGTTGATGTGCTTGAGAACCAATAACTATATCAGCACCATAATCTATTGCTGTTCTAAAAACTTTTCTCTGGTCTGGATTTGAAAGAGGTTTGTAGCAAGGAGGATATATTACATCCGTTGGAGGATATGACCAACACTCTTCAAACTGAAAAGTAACAATAGTTAATGCTCCTTCTTCTTTTGCCTCTCTTATATCTTTTTCCATTTTTTCAAAGGAAAAAGAATTTGCACCAGCCCTATCTTCACCAGCTAAATTTGCATGAAAATTATGTATAGTATCGTAATAGTTGTAACCTATGAAAGCAATTTTAGAATCTTTTTTTTCTTTAAAAAGTATTTCTGCTGCATCCTCTTTGTTCAAACCACCACCATAGTAACCCCAACCTCTTTCCTTGTACATCTCTATACTTTGCGTATTGAATTGTGCCCCAAAATCGTTATTATGATTCCCAGTTAACTCAATTACATTTGCATTTATCGCTTCAAGAGTTTGGATGTAATCAGGATGAGAACAAAATCTCATACTACGCTCTGGTTGACACCCAGGTACAAAAGAAACTTCATTTGAAGTATGAACTAAATCTGCATCTCCTAAAAAATCGGCAATGTATTGTGCAGGATATGCAGGATCTCCCGATTCTTCGATTTTGAAAGCAAGATTTCTGCTCAATGCCGTAACTCCTGACATATTAATCTTAAGTATTTCGTCTTTTTCTAAACTACTATACAAATCCTTCGTATTTTCTATTATCACATTTGTTAAAAATTCTGGAGCAAAATTTTCATCAACACCAATATGAAACTCTATACCTCCATTAAAATCATCAAGAAAATATTTTTCATCTAAATACAAAACTTGATATTTGTGATTAAGATCTTCTAAGGTTAAAAGGGAAATAGCAGTTTCTTCATTTTCCTTGAGATACGAAAGGACATCTTCTTTTTCTACAATATTGGGTTTGATATCAAGGTATTTAGCTAATACAGATTCAACAAAATACGCATTACCCACTTCAACAACTATTTCCTTCTCCTCTATATCCTCAATTCCTATTGAATCTTTTATCCAGTAAAAATGCCCTACAGGTATGAGATAGTTTGTCAAAAAAGAATTCTCTTTGTCTGAGAGAGCAATAACTATATCTCCTTGTTCATCAACAAAAGAAAATCTTTTTTTACCTTCATGCTCTATATCACCCAATTCCAATTTAATATCATCTCTCATATCAACAGATATGGAATCAGCAAATTCAACTGAAAAAGTATCATACCTTATATTCCATTCATTCAAAGCAACTTTAAAACTTCTTAGAGCTTCTGCATTAATTAAGAGAATTAGTGCAAAAGTAATTAAAGGAATTAGTAAAAAAACAAAATACTTTTTTTTACTTTTACTTTCATAGGGGAAACTAGGGTCATTTTTTAAAGAAACATTAAGAGTTCTTCTGGGCATAATTTATTAAGTATGAATAATATTTAAAACAATTTATTTTAAACTTTTTAAAGAGAAATTACAAAGTGGTTAGTCATGTACTAACTCTCGCAAAAATTTGATTGAATAAGTTGGGATACATGTTGCACGGTTTGTAAAAAAGAAAAAATGGTGAGAAACTTAAAATACATAAGTTTTAAGAAATTCTCACCATATGAAAGATCTTACCTCAAATACGTTAAGA
>PWIP01000091.1 GCA_003560355.1 Candidatus Dojkabacteria bacterium
AGACAACTTCTTGCCTTCTTTTTCTACTGTGACACCATCTTCAATTTTTACAGGTTCTTTACTTATTCTTGACATAAAATTACCAAATATTACAAATATGTTCTCCACCAATACCTTTGCTCTTTGCTAGAGAGCCGGTCATAAGGCCTTGTGAAGTACTAATTATTGATATACCTCTACCATTCATTATCGGTACAATTTCTAATGCATTAACATAAATTCTCTGTCCTGGTTTACTAACTTTCTTAAATTTTTCCACAGCTGGTTCCTTTTCAAAATATTTTGGTTTGACAACAACATGATCATCCATAACTTCATAGCCCAAAATCATTTCTTCTTTCTTTAAAATTTCTAAAATATCAATTACCATTTTTGTTTTTAAAACAATAATTTCCTTCTTACCTCTCATTATTCCGTTTTGCATTCTTGCTAAAAAGTCTGCAACTGTATCATTTATCATTTCAAAGTTTTTTAATTAATTTATACATTAGATTTTTTAACACCTACTAATTCACCTTCGTGAGCTAAATTCCTAAAACAAATTCTACACAAACCAAACTTTCGTATGTATGCTCTTGGTCTTCCACAAGACTGGCACCTATTATACACTCTTGCACTGTATTTAGAAGACTTTTTCAATTTCTTTTGTTTTGCCATCATTGCTTTAGTTGCCATGTTTTTTAAAAGGGAAACCAAATTTATCTAAAAATGCTTTTGAATGCTCATCTTTTTCATTTGTAAAAACAAGAGTAACTTGTAAACTTCTAATTTTTTGGACTTTGTTAGGATCAACTTCTGGGAATACTATGTGATCTTCAATACCCAAAGAATAGTTTCCACTACCATCAAAAGCTTTAGGAGGAAGACCTCTGAAATCTTTTATTCTAGGAAGAACGACATTTACCAATTTATCAAAAAAGTCCCACATTCTTCGCCCTCTTAAATTTACCATCACTCCTATTTCATCACCTTGTCGTATTTTAAAAGTAGCTACTGCTTTTTTGGCTTTAGTAACAACTGGTTTTTGACCAGTAATTAGCTTAACCATCTCTACTGCATCTTCTATAGCTTGTGAATTTGAAGTTGCTTCACCAACACCACAATTAACGACAATCTTTTCTAAATTTGGTACAGCCATTATACTATCCAAGCCTAGTTCTTTTTGCAGTTCTTTTCTGTATTTAGCTGTGTAAAGTTTTTTTAGTCTATTCATTCTTTTTTATCCGTTTTTGGTTTTTTATTAGATTTTTCTTTTTTTTCAACTCCTAATCCAACCTTTTTTTCACACTTTTTACAAAATCTCTCACCTTTACTCATTTTCACTCTAGTAGGTTTATTGCAAGAAGGACAAATTAATTGTACTTTTGCTACATTTACTGGTTTAGTAATATCTGCAATTTCAGATTTTCTTTTACGTCCATCTCCTTTAGAGTGTCTTTTAAAAATATTCATACCTTCAACTACAATCCTACCCTCTGCAGGCAAAACCCTTAAAACTTTACCTGTTTTACCAGCGTCTTTACCATACAATATTTTAACTGTGTCATTTCGTCTTATTTTCATAGTACTTCAGGTGCTAAAGAAATAATTTTATCAAATCCTCTTTCTTTTAATTCACGAGCTACTGGTCCAAAGATACGAGTACCTTTTGGAGTTTTCTTCGTTGGTTCTATCAAAACAACTGCATTTTCATCAAATCTAATATATGAACCATCTTTTCTACCAACCTCTTTTTTAGTTCTAACCACTACGGCTTTTTCAACTTGATGTTTTTTTATAGCGGCACGAGGTATAGCTTGTTGTATAGAGATGATTACTATATCACCCAAAGTTGCAAAATGGCAATTAGATTTTCCTTTCATACCGACAACCTTGCCTATTTTACCTCCACTATTATCTGCAATTTTAACTCTTGTTTCTTTTTGAATCATATTTTTTTAAATTACTTTCCATTTAACATTTTTTGAATAAGGGCGGCTTTCTAAAATAGTTACTTTCTCGCCTTCCTGCAATTCCTTGTCCGTGTGTGCAAAGTAAATCTTCCTGTGATTAACAACTTTCTTGTATCTAGAGTGGCTCTTCTGTCTCTCAACTAAAACCTTAACTGTTTTATCCATTTTATTACTTACAACAACACCATGTAATTTTCTTTTACTTGTCTTCTTTTCCATTTTCTTTTTGTTTTAAATTATTTTTCTTGTTTTCATTCAAAACAGTCTGTATTCTAGCAATAATTCTCTTTATTCTCAAGCCTTTTCTAACATCTTTTTCTTTACCGTCTCTAATATCCTTCTTTATTTTAACAAGTTGCTTGTAGAATTTTTCTAGCTCTTTGTTCAAATCTTCAGTTTTTAATTTCCTTATTTCTTTAAGCTCCATTATATTTCTAGTTTCGTTATAATTTTAGTTTTTATAGGTAATTTGTGAGATGCTAATCTTAATGCCTTTAATGCAACATCTTCATTTACACCACCAATTTCAAAAAGAATAGTGCCTGGTTTTACAACAGCAACATATCCTTCAACATCTCCCTTTCCTTGTCCCATCCTTGAATTTGTTGATTTTTGGGTATATGGCTTATCCGGGAAGACCCTTATCCAAACTTTACCTTTTCTCTTGGTTGCACCTGATATTGTTCTTCTTGCAGCTTCAATATTTCTAGCTTTGACCCAAGACGAATCTAGAGACTTTAAACCATAATCACCATAAAGAACCTCGTTATTAGAAGTAGCCACTCCTCCCATCTTCCCTCTAAATTGTTTTCTGTATTTTTGTCTTTTTGGTTGTAACATAATTATATTTTTCTATATATTATTTTTTCTCATCACTCTTTTTAGGTGGGTTGTATACCCAAACTTTGACACCAAGAAGTCCAGAATCAAGCGTTGCAGCCGTCTCTTTTGCAAAATCAATTTCTGCTCTAAATGTATGCAATGGTACTGGTCCTTCAGAAACTTTAATAGTTCTAGCCTGACTATTACCACCAATCCTTCCTGACACCCAAATTCTAATCCCCTTTGCACCTGCACCTATAGCTTTTTCTTTGTAACTCATCATTAGTAGTTTTGGCGGTTGTCTTCTTTCAATTCCATCTGCAATACTTCTAGCTATTATTCTCGCTGAAGTGTCTGCTTTTTTAATTTCTGTAATCTTAACATCAACAGGGCGTTTAAACTTTTTCGTTAATTCTGTTTTTATCCTTTCTATTCCTTCTCCTCCTCTTCCTATGGCAACACCAGGCTTTGCAACTGTAACCTCTACTTCTATTTTGTTTCCATTCCTGCGGACAAAAACCGTTTCCAAACCAGACTGTTTAAATGCCTCCCTCACATCTTCTTTAATAGCTAAATCTTCCTTTAAATTTTTTGAATACAAATCCTTTGAACTTGCAAACCAAGATGATTTCCAACTCTTATTTATTCCTAACCTCAAAGCATTTGCATTTATTTTTTGCCCCATAATTTTTATTTAACAGATAATTCAATATTTAAATTAGATCTTCTTTTGTTCAAAGTTGAAACATTAGCTCTAGATTCAAAGATTACTCTTTTCAAAGTCGTTGCCTGGTCTACATTTATTTTTGTAATGTACAATTTTTCTGGTTGAATACCATCTAAATTTTTTGCGTTTGCAGCTGCGCTCTTTAAAGCCTTTAATACTATACTAGCCCCTTTTTTATTCAAGAGAGTAAGCAAATCAATAGCGATATCAACTCTTTTTCCTCTAA
>PWIP01000010.1 GCA_003560355.1 Candidatus Dojkabacteria bacterium
GCTGTAACCCTAACAGTTGCCACTTCATAACCACGTATCCTACCTTCCGCTACTCCACTGCTATTAGTCAAACCACTAGGCTGCTCTATATCCCACTTACTCATATCACTCCTATTTATCTTAAAGAAAATTTTACGACCCGGTAGTGGATTACCCTGAGAATCTACAAGTGTTATTTTTACCCTTGACCAAATACCTTTTTCTACAACAGGATTTAAAACTTCAATCATACCTTCAGGTTTTTCTGCCTGAATACTCGAAACAATATTTGAATAATCACTCTCTACTTCCGCAATATTTCTTACCTTACCACGATAATAGTATGCTTTGCCATTTTGAAGATTCTGAAAAGTAAATTCACTAGCACTAATCCAACCAGATGTTTTTTCAATACTGTTAAAAGAAGAGGACAAAGACGCTTCTATGAAATATTCATAATTCCCACTAAGTGCATTCCAAGTTATCTTACGCGACAAACCTGGTGTGTACATAGGTAATTGATGTAGAGTTATTTTTGGGACCTCAACTACAGTTAAATTATCAGAATCTTTAATTTCAACATCTTGAGAAAATGTCTTGTCCGTAGCCCCTATATTAAAAATACCTGTTTGGAAGCTACGAACTTTTGTCTGAAAAACACCATTACTGTTAGTAAAACCCGTAGCATCTTCTATCTCCCAATTGCCTAAATTTTCAACATCCAAATCTATTTGAACTTGTCTCCCTGGTATTGGATTACCTTGAGAATCTAAAATTGTAACTCTAACTCTTGACCAAATACCTTTTTCAACAACAGAATCTAAAACTTTAACAGTGGAAAAGAAATCCTCATTAACAAATGCTGAAACTGTTACACCACCTGGAGATTGAAGATATATTGCATAAGCTATGGATTCCGAAATTAGACCTCTTTGCAATTGCACAACTATATTATTACTACCTCCAGTAGAACCAGTAGAAAAATCAGGGCTAGAATCTATTCTAACACCATAGGAAGTACCACCAGTCAAAGAATCTAAACCTGATATTACAATCATATCATTAGAATCAGGTCCAGCGCCTTGATAGCAGGTTGCGCTAAGACTTCCTGGAAGTGCTGAATCTATTTTCCAACCCTCTATATCAATTTTTGTAGCAACCGTACCTGTAGCTGTCAATGATGCTTCATCATTTTTGCACCATTGACCATCACTATTAACAGGGAAAAATATTTTAATTTCAGAATCTGAGCCAAAATCTTCATCAGGAGTTAGTAAGAGAAGCATTTCAACATCAGTTGTATTAACTTGAGTTTTTTCCAGGAATAAATAGCTTGGACTCAAACTGTAGACAAAAGAAACACTTATTAAAAAAAGAAGGAAGGAAAAGAGGAGAAATTTAAAAAAGATTCTTTTGTACATATAAATCGATATAATTTGTTAAATTTTGTGAAAGATAATCTACATCACAAGATCTAATCAAAACGGAATCATCTGTAATGTTGCTATTAAGATAACACTTTTTACAGAAAATCTCAAAATTCTCTAAATTAACATAATCTATACAATCAGAGCTTCCACATATTGAACAAGTACTGTGAGGTAAGAGTCCCATATTTTTAAGAAAACTTAGACGAAATTTATTCACATCCTCATCTTTAAAACCATTGCAAAGAACAAAGTAAAGTTTGTTGTAAAAATCACAAGGCTCACAACCCTCCTCTACACACTTATTCAAAAGTGAAAGAATTCTTTCTATACCCTTAAGATTTGAAGAGGAATAGTCTGGAGAAAAAACATTACTTGTTTCTAACAAAACCCCCATACCTTTGTTACGATAGAAGCTAATTTGAGAAACTGAAAGAGTTTGGATATTACCCCTGTTTTTACTCTCTATCTTCCTAATTCCTTTTGCAATCAATGGGAATTTACCGTAGCTTTTGCCAATAACGGTGAGAATTTTATCAGCCTCTTTATAATTTATTGACTTTATAACGATAACTTCGTCCTTGAAAATGGGCATGTTACTCATAAGCTCCGTATCTTGTAAGAACGATTAACGGAGTTTTTAATAAAATTAATATATAAAAAATTATACTCCTTTTTTTGAAATATTCATAATCACAATCTACTCTTTGTGTAACTGAAAGAAGATTTCTTCCAGAAATTTGCCATAAACCAGTAATCCCTGGTTTTATTTTCAATGTTTTTTTAATTTTTCTTCCAAAATCAGGATATTCCTTACTATACAAATCTATTTCTTCTTTGAAAAATGCTCTTGAACCTACCAAACTCATATCACCCTTTAAAACATTAAATAATTGGGGCAGTTCATCAAAATCAAATCTGCGAATAATTTTACCTACAGAAGTGATTCTAACATCATCCTTTATTCTTAATTTCGCACCATTCCTGTCATACTTCTCCTTCAGTTTAGCAAATTCTGGATTATGGAAAAGAAGTTCGTGGGCATCCGGTATCATAGTTCTAAACTTGTATATTAAAAAAAGCTTTTCGTCTTTTCCTACACGAAAATGATTTTCTACAAATACCGGAGATTTAAAATCCGTAATCTTTATACAAAAAGCAATGAGTATGATTAACGGAGAAAAAATTAAAAGCAAAATCATCCCAAAGAATATATCCAAGAATCTAAAAAATATTTCTGAATTATTTATCTTTTGAAAAAAGCTCATTAATTAAATCAACCATATTATTTTCAAAAACATCAAAAGAAAACCTTTCAGATTGCTTCTTACAATCTTCAGGATTAAATGAATAGCTTTCCCATTTTTCTAACTCAGATTTTAAAGAAGAAGAAGAATATTCTTCAAAGAATTTTCCTGTTACTCCATCAATCATCGTTTCCAAAACACCACCCCCAGCGAATGCAAGTACTGGACATCCAGCAGCATTAGCTTCAATTGGTACAATACCAAAATCTTCGTCTTTTACTGGGAATACTAAAGCTTTACATTTGTAAAGAAGATTTGCCTTTTGTTCATCATCCACATAACCTAAGAACTCAACAAAATCTTCTCCTTTTAATTCTTTGACTATTTTTTTCAAATCATTAACAAAAGAACCCTTACCTGCAATTTTTAACTTCTTCTTTGCCTCTATACAGGCCCTAACCATTAAATCCACTCCTTTGTAGCGCTCTACTCTACCAACATAGAGGAACCAATCCTCTCTACTTGAATATTTTGGATTAAACTTTATATAATCCATTTCAACAGGGGGATACAAAACTTTTGCATCTAATTCATAGAATTTTTTAATTCTTCCAGCTACTTCTTTTGAATTTGCCGCTACCATATCTGCACGTTTAGCCGCCTCCTTATCTCTTTTCTTCCAATATCCATGAAGTATTGGTTTAAAAAGAGAATATATTTTGTACGAAAGCTTATGAGTATGTCTGTCAGATCTCGTTTCAAGCCAGAGATATCTTGGAGGAGTTAAACAGTAAAGAAAATGCTTTGCTCCATTTGGTGTTTTTACAAATTTCGCAAATGCAGAAGATACAGATATTACTAAATCATATTCATTTAAATTAAACATTCTAAAAGCTAAAGGATAGAGTAAGAAATATTCTTCTCTGAGTTTTTTTTCAAAAGGCATTTTTTGAATAAAAGAGGCTTTGACTTCTTTTCCTTGAAAATGTTTTTCTAAAACATCTTCCTCATATATTGAGGTATATATTGTTGAATTTGGAAA
>PWIP01000076.1 GCA_003560355.1 Candidatus Dojkabacteria bacterium
ATTAAACCCACGAGGAATCTAATACATCTGTATGACCAATAAATTGTCAAAAAGGAAATGTGCAGAATTAGTAGTTCTGTTAAACCAAGAAGTGTGAGAATGAATGGGGAAAGGATGAAAAACCAAGTTATTGCTCCAGGAAGTATTTCAAATATACGTATGTACCACTTAGGTACATTTAGCGGATAACCATTCTTCCTATCTTTAGGTTTTAGTTGTTTTATATTTATTTCCTGCTCCATATTTAAATAATGGCAATCATAATAACGGGTTCTCTTTCCGTTTTTTTGTAGAGAAATTTTTTAACTCTTTTTTCGATGTTTTCTTTAAGCACTCTCATTTGTAATTTTCTCCTTGATCCATTTAGCCATTTTTTGTGTTCTTCAATAGTTATGCTTTCAACTTCTTGAAGTAATTTATGCGAAGCTTTCATATATACAAATCCTCGTGAGAGGAACTTTGGCTTACCTAGCATTCTTTTCTCTTTTGAGCTTAAATTTATCAAAATCGTAAAAACCCCATATTTTGCCAACTGTTTGCGATCTTTAATAACTATGTCCCCTGGAGCTCCAAAGCCTAGACCGTCAATCAGGACAGGTTTGGACTCAATTCTTAGTCCTCTTGAAAGTTTTCCGTTTGCATATTCCCACATTTGACCATCTTCTGTTAGTTCTATTCTCTCTTCTGGAAATCCCCAGTCAACCAGATTCTTTTTATTTTTGTATCTCATAGTCATATTTCCATGTAGGGGAATAATGTATTTTGGTCTGAGCATTTCATACATAATTTTCATATCTTCTTGGTGTCCGTGTCCACTCTCATATATTTCTTGCATGTTTGCCTTTAAAATATCTGCCCCAAGCTTTATGAGTCTGTCAGTCATAGCAGAAATCTTTAAAGTATTTCCTGGAATCTCAGAAGCTGAAAGAATTATTAGGTCACCTTTTTTTGCTTTAAACCACTTGTGTTCGTTTAGAGATATACGGTTAAGTGCTGCATGTCTTTCTCCTTGGCTTCCGGTGGAAACAAAAAGAAGTTGATTATCATGGAATTTTTTCAAATTCTTTTCAGAGACTAGAATATTGTCAGGCACATTAATATATCCTTGTTCTCTAGCTATTCTTACAACATCATTTATGCTTCTACCTAATAATACAACCTTTCTGTTTGTTTTTTGTGCAATTGTAAAAACAGAATGTATTCTAGAAACTAGAGACGAAAAAGAAGCTACAACAACCCTTCCTTTTGCTTTTTTAATAACATCTTCGATGTTTTCACGAACCTCTGACTCCGGTAAGCACTTTCCTACTTCAAAAGAATTAGTACTTTCCATTAAAGCAATGTCGGTTTTTTTGCCCACTTCCCTAAATTTCTCGTAATCTGTTTCTGGTTCATTAGCTGGAGATTTGTCAATTTTGTAATCTCCAGAAAAAAGTAAATTTCCAGCATTTGTTTCTATGAAAATACTATGAGAGTCAGGGATGCTATGTGTTACTCCGATGAAAGTAATATCAAAAAATCCTAGAGAAAATTTCTTGTTTCTTACAATATCTATAGTCTTAACTTTTTTTTCTAGTTTAAATTCCTTTAGCCTGTTTTTGATAAGGGCGTTTGCAAACTTTCCTGTATATACAGGGGGAAAATCAAGCTCTGGGAGTATATATGGAATAGCTCCAGTGTGATCCAAATGTCCATGAGTTATTACAACTCCAACTATTTTTGATTTGTTTTTCTTTAGATATGAAAAATTTGGTATTAAATAATCAATTCCAAAAGAATCTACTTCTGGGAATGTAAAACCCATATCTATTATTAAGATTTGACCTTTGTATTCAACAAAAGAGCAATTTCTACCGACTTCCTCTGTTCCAGAGAGTGTACATATTTTCAATTTATTCATTTATCTATTACCTTTCCTATTTATTTAAAATCCTTTGATTATATCACAAAAGGTTAAAATTATTATTTTCTATGATATAATTCCTCACTATGAAGGAAATTCCAAAAGCATATAACTCTGCTTTAGAAAAAGATATTTATGAGAAATGGGAAAAATCGGAATACTTTTCTCCAGAAAGAGTGGAAACGTATTTAAAAGAAAAAAAGCTTAAGATTAAAAAACCCTTTGTCATATCACTACCTCCTCCAAATGCAAATGGAGTCCTTCATCTAGGAAATACATGCGGTTATTCATTCCACGACCTTCTGGGAAGATTTCACAGAATGAGGGGGCACCCAACATTACTTCTTCCAGGAAAAGACCATGCGGGAATTCAAACAGAAACAGTTTTTGTAAAAATTTTAAGAGAAAAAGGAATTGAAAAAAAAGATTTAGGTAGAGAAGAATTTTACAAACAATGTTATGAATTTTGCACAAATGCTGCAAAAAATGCACGGGATGAAGAAAAAAGAACAGGACTTTCTGCAGATTGGACTAGGGAATTTTTTACTTTGGAACCCAAATTAACTAGTACTGTATTTTCTACTTTTGAAAAAATGTTCAAAGAAGGTCTTGTATATCGTGGAAAAAGAATAATTAATTTCTGTACAAATTGTAGTACTGCGCTTGCAGATATTGATACAACACACGAGCATCGTAGAGGTATTTTTGCATATATACGATATCCTTTTGTTAACAAGAAACTTGGGAAAGGAATAGTTGTTGCAACAACAAGGCCAGAAACAATGCTTGGAGATACTGCAGTTGCTGTACACCCAGATGACAAGAGATACAAGAAATTTGTAGGCGAGAAGGTTCTGATACCAATTGCGAATCGTGAGATACCAATAATTGCAGATGAAAGTATTGACATGGAATTAGGAGGGGGTGCACTGAAAGTAACTCCTGCTCATTCTCCCATTGATTTTGAGATTGGTTTAAAACACAACCTTGAAGTTATAAATGTCATAGATGAAAATGGTTTAATGGAAGGGTCAATTCCTGAAAAATATGTGGGTATGGAAACAATAGATTGTTCAAAGGAATTGGTTAAAGATTTGGATGAGTTGGGTTTTTTGGAAAAGATTGAAAAAATAGATCATGAAGTTGTAGTTTGTGAAAGGTGTGATACTGCGATACAGCCATTAGTCTCATATCAGTGGTTTGTAGATACAAAACCCCTTGCAAAAAAAGCTCTCTGTGCCTTGGAAAAAAAAGAAACGGAAGTTTTACCAAGAGGGCAAATGAAGTCTTTGCAAAATTTCTTTGAACAAATTGAACCATGGTGTATCTCAAGACAGCTCTGGTGGGGTCACAGGATACCTATCTGGTACAAAGGAGGAAAAAAGGTATATGACGAGTCTTTAGAAAATCCCGAGAGAGAAATGGACACAGAGGCTGTTTTTTCAATTGAAAGTCCAGGGAAGGACTATGAACAAGAAACAGATGTTTTTGACACTTGGTTTAGTTCAGGTCAATGGCCATTTTCAACTTTACAAAATGGTAAAAAGGATGATTTTAAAAAATACTATCCTACGGATGTAATGATTCATGGTAGGGACATATTATTTTGGTGGAGCGCTAGAATGATGATGCTTGGTCTTTATCGTACAAAAAAAACACCATTTGCAAAAATTTTTGTAACAGGAATGATATTAGCTCCAGATGGTTCTAAAATGTCAAAATCTAGAGATAATACCG
>PWIP01000075.1 GCA_003560355.1 Candidatus Dojkabacteria bacterium
CTCTGAGTTTTTTTTCAAAAGGCATTTTTTGAATAAAAGAGGCTTTGACTTCTTTTCCTTGAAAATGTTTTTCTAAAACATCTTCCTCATATATTGAGGTATATATTGTTGAATTTGGAAAAACTTTTGTAAAAGCAATGATATCATCCTGAGCCCCACCCCAAAATTGCAACTCATCAGAAATTATTGCAACCCTGAGGTCTTTAAGCTTGTCCCTTTTTAAATTCTTCATACTTCTTGCTTACAAAGTTACTAAATTCTTTTAAAAATCTTCCCTCAGAGAATTGCTGTGCTCTAAATTTTAAATCTTTTTCTTTAAAAGATTCCTTTTTAAAACTAGAAATTAGTTCACATAATTCATCAACAGAAGAAAAGAAAAATCCTGTTTTTTTGTCTTCTACTGTTTCAGTAAGACCTCCATAGTTGTAGGCTAATACTGGACAGCCACAAGCCATGGCCTCTAATGGTACAAGGCCAAAATCTTCAATCCCAGGGAAGATAAATGCTGTTGCGTTTGAATATACAGCTTTCAACTGTTCATCTGATATATATCCCAAAAATAGGATGTTTTTTGATTTACCTGACAATTTTTTAAGATATGGTAGGTCTGGTCCATCACCAACTATTACCAATTTTTTGTTTTCTTTTTTACATGCCTTAATTGCCCAATCTATTCTTTTGTAATCATAGAGTCTTGATACCACAAGATAATATTCTTTTTTAAAATTTTTTGGTATTAAATCACCTAAATGCTGACTACCTTCTTCAAGCCAAAAGTCTAAAATACCTGGGTATATTACAGTTGAATCGCGTTTGTAACGATGTTGTATTTTTCTTTGTATAAATTCTGATATTGAAACTATTTCATCTATTTTTTGAGCTGCTGCATAATCCCAAATTCTGTAAAAGTTTGAAAAAAATGGAGTGAATATATTTATTAAGAATTTCAATCTTGATGTCCTAAAATTTCTTTCTTTATCCCAATATGTTCTTGGTGGAGTCAAAAGCAAGCATATGTGTAGTTGTTCCATTGTTGTAATTACACCTTTAGCAGAACCTGCAGAGACACTAACAACAAGGTCATAGTCCTTAAGATCTAACATTTCAAATGCCCATGGTGTGAAAGCATTGTAATGGACTTTTAGTACTTTCCTTAAAAAAGGCTTTTGAAGAAAAGTCGTATATACATTATTATCTAAATCCTTGTACTCATCTTCATTAAAAACTGCAGTATATATATCAGCTTTTGGGAAAATCTTTAAAAGTGAATCAATATTCCTATCAGAACCACCCTTTGCTACCATGGAATCCGTTACTAAAGCTACTTTAAGCGAAGAAATCTCTTTCATACAAGAGATTTTATCAAGAGTTAACTAAGAGTACAAACATTATTTTATTTTCCCAACCATCAAATCCCTGCGCTTAGGAAAACGACTGTTTAGAATTAAAGGCATACAGAGTAAAATGAATCCTACTGTAATACCAACAGTATTAAAAATTGAAGTTCGAGGTAAAGTTCTTTTCTCATGATCTTCTTCTGGTGTCTCCTCCACTTCCTCTTCTTCTTCCTCTTCTTCCTCCTCTACTTGTAGGGTTGTTGTATAATTACCTATGCCATCACCTATCACAATATTTCCTGCAGCTTCAGCGCCAATGATTTCCACAGTAGCTTGTCCTTCCGCTGTAGGCTCAAAATTCAAACTTGCAAAAATACCATCACTACCAGTGTATGGTTCTGAAATTATGAAACAGTAGAGAAAGATATCTTCATCAAATCCTTCGTTATCTTCTCTTTCTATACCATCTACTGTACAACCACTAATATTGCCAGAATCAAAATCTACAAAAGTCATACTTCCTTCATAGACAATAAATAGCTCAAGACCATTAATATCACCTCCAGCACTATCAACAACAATATCTATTGATTTACCCTCAGGACCTATTACACCACTTGTAGGACTTAGAGAAACCGTACCAGAGGCATATACTAAACTGGAAGAAAGAAACGGGAAAAGGACTAGGAACAAAGTTATCACAAAAGCTAATTTTTTCATAATTTTACAAAGATAGTTTACCTCTCATAGAAAAATTCTTTTTACTACTATTACCATTGTACGAAAATATAATAGCAGAA
Source organism: Candidatus Dojkabacteria bacterium (assembly GCA_003560355.1). GTDB lineage: Bacteria > Patescibacteriota > Dojkabacteria > SC72 > T1SED10-24 > PWIP01. Next base: position 2,138 of record PWIP01000075.1, read on the forward strand.
ACTAATAGAAGTGCAAACCCTGACAAAAATCCTTTGTTATCTAAAATTGATGTTTCTGGCAATCCTTCATCTTTATCTTTTGTAGGAGATTCGTGTCTAGATACAGAACAAGAAGTTGATTGTGTGCCTGAAACACATTCCCACGATGTACTTGCACCCATAGCTGGGAAACTTGGACTTGTAGGGTCAGAATTACCTACAGAGCAAAAGCTTCCACTAGGCCAAGTATAACTATCATAAGAGAATGTAGTGTTATGCAAATCCCCACAACGTGGTGAAGGTGAGGTATCTCTTTCGTCTGGAGGTTGCCCATTATCATCATCGTCATCATCATCCGGAAGAGATTCCCTACTTGCAGAACAATTAATTGATTGTGTTCCTGATATACATCGCCAATTCGTACTTCCACCAGGCTCAGGGAATGCAGGATTCATTGGATTTGCATCACCTGTAGAGCAAAAACTTCCACTAGGCCAAGTACGCATATCGTAAGAAAATGTTCTGTCGTGTAAAGTGCCACAGAATGGACTACGTGGTGGTGGAGTTGGAGTCGGTTCTGTACGTGATGTTAAAACAGCCCTGTACTCCCCCTTACCTCCTGGAAAACTTTCTTCCAATCTATCATCTCTTAGAGAAAACTCTACCTTCGTTATATCTATCTCACCTGTCCCATCGCCCGTTGCCCTAAAATTAACTGTTGCAAAAACATCCCCTTGTCCTCTATAAGTAGGCTCAGTTGCATCAATGAAACAATGTAAACTTAATGATTGAGTAGAATGTACATCATCAACCCTACAATTATTTATTTCCCCTTGTCTCAAACTAACATACTCTATGGGGCCAGAATAATCTAAAACTGCTTCTATACCACCAACACTTTCATTCTGTGTATCAACAATTAAATCTATACTAAGTCCAGTTCCAGATATTGTTCCACTTGAAGGTCTTAGAATCATCGCTAAGTCATCTCCTTGATTATACTCTCCAGAACCACCATCAAACTCAACTTCTTGTCTAGAATCCCTAACACCAAAAACAACATCCTTTGCCTCTATTCTAGCCTGTCCATCACCTATCCGACGAAATCTGACAGTAGCAAAAGTATCACCACTCCCTCTATACGTAGAAGACTCCGGAGGGATGAAACAAGATAGATTCACTCTGTTACCACTCTGTTCAATATCACGGATTACCGTACAATTAGGTACATCACCAGCTCTAGTACTCACATATTCTAAAGAACTTGAATACTCCAATGTCAATTCCATACCACCTACTTCCTCCCCATGAGTGTTTATAACTAAATCTATATCCAAACCCTCTTCTGTAATAACTCCACTACTCGGCCTTAGCTCCATACCAACCCCTGATACTGCAACCCCTCTATCATCAAAAGTTTCTCTGGATACAAAATACGCAGTTAATACAACAGCCAAAACCGAAAAAGACAGCAAACCAAACAACAGGAAAGTTTTTTTATTGTAGCTTCTTC
>PWIP01000088.1 GCA_003560355.1 Candidatus Dojkabacteria bacterium
AATAAAAAGACAAATTCTCAGTCATGATGAAAATAATTACGAAAGTGGTCTTTTAGTAATTCCTGTACAAAAAGCAAAAGGTTTGGAATTTGATACGGTAATAGTTGCAGAAATGACCGATCAAAACTACAAAGCAAATGAAATGGACACAAGATTATTCTATGTAGCAATAACTAGAGCACTACACAAACTTTATATACACACACCTAAAGGCAAGAGAACATCTGCCCTTATCGATGTTCCGTAATATACCCATAAACATCAGAAGGTAGGGGCACTACCCCTTTAGGCTTATCCATTTCATAACGGAACTGAGAATAGGCGTAAAATTTTTCATCCTCGGAAAACTCCTGATTTATCTTATTAAATACTACCGCTTCCTTGGCAAAACCATAAGCTATAAGGTCTTTCTCTTCTTGATTAGGAGCTTTCTCATAAGCATACCCCATACACTTAGCAATTTCACAATATACATCAAGCCCTTCTTTTGGCAAGTGACGAAACACGAAAGGCTCAAAATCCTCTGGTATTACAGTTTTAAGATCTTCAAGCAATTCTCTAGTTTCATTTGCGATAACTTTTGCATCTTGTTTGGGTTCTTTCATAAAATTAATAATATAAAATTAAGTAAAATCAAATTTCTTTTTCCAATTCTTCCAAAACATTCTCTCTATCTACAACCTCAAATTTCAAATCACCAACCTGTTTTAATGTACTTTCCTTTGGTTCAAAAAGAAATGCTTTGTCTGCAAATTTCATCATTTCAAAATCTCCAGGTGCATCTCCAATAACTATAGTTTTGTTAAAAGAACCCTTAAGACCAGCAACATATTGACCTTTCTCTTCACTTGCAACCTTACATGAAAATTCACCAGTAAAAACTTTGTTTTTTACTTCATAGGAAGAAGCTAAATATGTATCAAAGTCTAAAATATCTTGAACATTTTCCAAGCAAATACCCATTGTCGAAGAAACTATTATGAACATCCAATCGTCTTTGTTAAAAATCTTCTTTATTTCTTTACTCCAGTCAAAAAGGTTTTTTTCGGGTTTAAAATCTTCTCTGAGTACTTTTAAAAGTTCCGTGTATTCTACTCCCTTGAGATAGTTTTTTATAAATGCCATGTCTTTTGAGACAAATTCGTTGTATTCTATCTCATCTTTTTTGTACAAATCTATTAAATTAGAATATTCTTGTTTATATCCAGGATTAGTAACTTTGAGATCTTCAAGAAGGTGAAGAAGTTCTACAGTCATAAATTTGTCCGACAATGTGTAGTCGTAATCTGTGATAATGGCATTCATGTGAGAAGTCTAACATGAATACTAAAAAAACAAAACTGATGTTATAATCTACTCATGAACCTATACGGATTCTTTATTGGTCTAGCCTGCGTCATTGTCTTAATAACTGCTGATAGATTTTTTAAAGATAGGATAAAAATAATTGATTATTTAATAATTGCCCTTTCAACACTATTCTTTGCTAGACTTGGATTTTTTCTAAATTATTTATCTGTTTTAGCAAGAGATCCCCTTGAATTTTTTAGAGTGTATGAAGGAGGGCTTTCTATTTTCGGTGCTTTTTTTGGATTAGCAATTTCTGCTTACTTTATTTCCAAATGGAGAGATATTAAATTTCTTAATTTTACAGATGCAATTTTTCTAAACTTCCCACTAGCACAATCAATTGGCAGACTAGGGAATTATTTTAATCAAGAAGTATATGGAGTACCCACAGATGTTCCTTGGGGCATATATATTGAACCTGCGAAAAGGGTTTCTGAATATGCAGTTTATACTCACTATCATCCCATATTCGCTTACGAGATAATTCTAAATCTATTAAATTGGCTCTTTTTATTATTTCTAAGAAAAAGACATCAGTTTTCCGTTGGTTTAATAACCTGCTTTTACATTCTAAACTATGGAATAATACGATTAACGGTAAACAGGTTTCGCTTAGAAAAAGCAGAATTTTTAAATATTGAAATTTCTGACTTTTTTTCTGTAATATTAATTTCCCTAGCTTGTATTATATTACTTTCCATGGTTTTCTCTAAAAAGGCTCAAAAGAATATAGCGTATGTTGTTTCAAAAGTCCTGAATCCTTTTTTAATAACTATGATTCCTTTTTTCATAATTGCATATCAAAGAGATCTTTTCAGAATTGAACCACTCCATATATCTGTAATATTTTTAATAGGGATTGTTGGTCCAATAATTCAAATACATTTGTTCAAAAAGCTAGGTATGATAAATGATTGGGACATTTCAGATCGCAGTAAAAGACCATTTTTTACCTTTATAGCTGGAACAATATTTCTAATAATCTTCTTAATTTCACTTGCTAGCGTCTCTTTAGAAATTAAAGTCTTAACGCTTTCATTAACAGTTGTAACATATTTATTTGCAATAATATCAACACAATGGAAGATTAGTGGACATTTAACCTATCTTGCATTCACTATTGCTGCCATTTATCTTTTCATTAAAGATCCTTTTTTAATAATTTTGCTAGGGCCATTATTGGTTTTGGTAGCTTGGAGTAGAGTTAAACTTAAACATCATGATGTGCCACAAACTATTGCTGGAACCTTTTTAGGTATTTTCATTATTGTATCTATATGGATTTTAGCTACAACACCCCTTCCCTTTTAAAAAATTTTTTAATATCATACAAATATGAAAAATCTTGGTATTATTGAACTTAGAAAAAAACTTCTCAAAAAAGAAATATCTTCAGAAGAAATAGTTAAGTACTATTTGGATAATATACAGAGTAAAAAGGATTTGAACGTTTTCATAACTTTAAATGAAAATGCTCTTAAAGAAGCTAGAGAGTTTGATAAAGATTCGAATAAAAAGAAGCTTGGAGGAATTCCCATTGCTGTAAAGGATGTTTTTTCTACAAAAAGTTTTAGAACTACGTGTGCATCAAAAATATTAGACAACTATATTCCTAGATTTGAATCTACTGTTACAAAAAAAATTCTTGAAAATGGAGGTATTAATTTAGGTGCAGCTAATTTAGACCAATTTTGTCATGGCTCTTCAACTTTAAATTCAGCTTATGGACCTACCAGACATCCAACAGATACAACTAAACTACCTGGAGGTTCTAGTGGGGGTTCTGCAGCCGCTGTTTTGGCTGATATGTGTCCAGGAGCCTTGGGGACTGAAACTGCAGGTTCAATAAGACAGCCAGCTTCTTGGTGTGGTATTGTCGGTGTAAAACCAACATACGGTAGAGTTTCAAGATATGGTGTTTTGGCAATGGGTTCGTCTCTTGATTCACCTGGACCAATGACAAAAAATGTTGAGGACGGAGCATATTTGTTGTCAATAATTGCCGGATATGACAAAAATGATTTCACTTCATCAAAAAAAGAAGTACCCAATTATTACGAAAATCTTAACCCTAAAAATGTAAAGAATTTAAAAATAGGTATTCCAAAACAATACATAAATATTGAGTTAGAAGATGACGTAAGAGAAAACTTTGAAGAGTCGGTAATACTTCTAAAGAAGTTAGGAGCTAAAGTTTCTTACATTGACATGATAGATCCTAAATATGCTATTGCTGTATATACGATTGTTTGTAGAAGTGAAGTATCTTCAAATC